>JBKICO010000242.1:0-13672 GCA_046567065.1 Acidobacteriota bacterium | reverse complement strand
GATCAGGGGCAGAAAGTCCTTGATGGACAGAACGCCAAGCACCTTTCCCTCCAGCACCACCGGCCCGCCCGAGACGCCCGCTTCCGCCAGGGCGGCGGCGGCCTGGAGTACGCCGGTGCCGGGGGCGAACCCGATGACCTCGCGGGTCATCACTTGGGCCACGCCCGCTGCCGCCCGGATGCGCTCCCGGGCGTGGCGGCGGGCGATGTCGAAGAGCTCGCGCGCGTCAGAAGGGGTTATGTCCAGGAAGGAGCCCATCTCGCGCATGGCGAGATAGAAATCGTCCAATTCGGGATCGTCCGGCTGTCTGTTCATGGAGCCTCCCATTGCGCGGGCCACGCGCCGCGGCGTCGCGGCCCGGATGCATTCTGGCGGATTTACTATACGAGCCGAAGCCTTGCGGCAACGCCGGAGGTCCCGGAACCAGGGGGACGGGGCGGGTAGCGGCAAGCGGCTGCAAGGGAATTCGCTTACATTTTTGGAATGGAACAACCCGGAAATGCAGCCGGCACCCCCTTCCCGTTTGCCGTGGATCGGGATATATTGTTGTTCCTTACGGTGAACATCGTGATTTGCCGCTTTGGCCCTATCTCTGGATGAAATCGGGAGTCCGATGAGTCGTATCGTGCCGAACCTCCCCTCCCGCGCCGCAGCCTGGCTGCTGATCGCCCTGCTGGGCTGTCTGACCCCGGCGGCCCTGGCGGCCGAGGCCGCAAAAGGACAGCGGCCCTCCAGGGTGCTCGTGCTGCACAGCTTCAGCCACGGAGTGTTCCGCACGGACGGCCTCTCCCGCGGCATTACGGAGCAGTTCAGCAAAAGCCCCCGCCCCATCCAGGAGATCGTCGAATACCTCGACGTGTCCATCATGGAGAAATCTCCGGAATACGATGCCTACCTCGAAGGCAAACGCGCATCCATCAAGGCTCTCGTCACCTCCGAGCCTCCCGACGCGATCCTCCTGACCGACTGGAAGGCCAAGGATTTCTGGGTGAAGAATCACCAGGACTTCGGGCCGGACCTGCCCGTGGTCTTCTGCGGGGTGGGGGACAGCCTCCCCGAAGAACTCCGGGTCCTGAAGCGGGTGACCGGCGTGCTGGAGCGCCCCGGCTTCGGGGACGCCATGCGCGAGGCCTCCCGGCTGTTCCCCGAGGCCAGGAAGGTGCTGGTCGTAGGGCAGAAGGGCCTCCACTTCCAGACCATACGCGACATCCTGCGAAATGACATGGCGGATCTGGCGCCGCGCCTTGCCGTCGAATATCTGGACGACATGGAAATCACGGCCATTGAGAAGCGCCTTGCCTCTCTCGGCCCAGAATGGCTGGTGTACGTGGTCGGCAGGCCCGAGATGGACGGCAGGGTCATGCTCCAGGCCGATGCGTCGGCCCGCATATCCGCAGCCACCCGGGCTCCGGTGTTCATCACCTGGTCCTCCTGGATGGGCCACGGCCCCGTGGGCGGCAAGGTCATCGTACCGGAGGACCAGGGCAGGGCCGCGGCCAAGCTCGTGCTGGAGATGCTAGGCGCCGGGCCATCCTCGGGCGTCCCGCCCAGGATCGAGGCCAACGGGCGCTTCATGTTCGACTACAACGCCCTGGTCCGCTTCAATATCGACGAGAAAAGGCTCCCCGCGGGCAGCGTGGTCATCAACAAGCCTGCCTCCATTTTCGATTCCTACCGGCATGTGGTCTGGACCTACGTGGCGATCATGGTGCTGCTGGCCGCGGCCTGCGGCATACTCGCGCTGCATATCGCCAGCAGGCGCAGGCTGCAGAACAAACTGAACGAGCAGGTGAACTTCGTGGGCTCGCTCATGGAGGCCATGCCCACCCCCGTGTTCTACAAGGGCGTGGACGGCAAGTACCTGGGCTGCAACCCCGCCTTCGAAGACTTCATGGGCATGCCGAGGGGGCGGATCGTTGGCCACTCCGTCCACGACCTGTATCCCGAGCCCGAGGCGGACATCTACAAGGCCAAGGACGACGCGCTTTTCTCGGCGGGCCCCGTGCAGATCTACGAGTACGAGAAGATGACGCCCGGGGGGCCGCGCCAGATACGCTTCCACAAGGCCCTCTACCACGACGCGGAGGGCAAGACGGCGGGGCTGGTGGGCGTTATCGCCGACATCACCGACCTTCGCCGCGCCGAGCGCGAACTGGAGAACACCCGCAATTATCTGCAGGCCATCATCGACTCCTCCCCCTCGGCCATGGTCTGCATGGACGCCGACGGCAGGGTCACTCACGCCAACGCAAGGGCCCGGGCCTCCTGCGTGCTGGACCCCCACAAGGACTCGGCCTTCAACCTGCCCTGCGTGGGCGACCTCACCGGCCAGGTGCGGGCTTCCATCTCGGAGGGCAAGCTGGTCAGCATGCCCCGGCGCATCAGCCAGGAGGGCGGACGAACCAAGGTGGAGGACGTCATCATCTACCCCCTGGCCTCCCTGGGCATGAGCGAGGCCGTTGTCCGCATCGACGACGTCACCGAACAGCACCGCCTGCAGGAGGTGCTGATCCAGTCCGAAAAGATGATGTCCGTTGGCGGGCTCGCGGCGGGCATGGCCCACGAGATCAACAACCCCCTGGGCGGCGTGATGCAGAGCGCCCAGGTGATCGCCAACAGGTTGCGCCCCGAGCTGGAGGTCAACCGCCGGGCCGCCGAACTGGCGGGCTGCAGCATGGACCACGTGGCCAGCTTCCTGCGGCTGCGCGAGATTTACCCCCTGCTGGACAACCTTCGCGAAAGCGCCAAGCGGGCAGCGGGCATCGTCTCCAACATGCTGGAGTTCAGCAGGCGCAGCACCTCGGCCTGGCTCCCCGCCGACCTGAACGACATCGTCGGGAAATCGCTGTCGCTGTGCCAGCAGGACTACAACTTCTCGAAACACTACGACTTCAAGAAGATCAACGTCGTCAAGGAGCTGGACCCGGCAAGCCCCTTCGTGCCCTGTTCCCCCTCCCAGATACAGCAGGTGCTCTTCAACCTGATGCGCAACGCCGCCCAGGCCATGAGCCAGGGGCACACGCCCGACCCGGTGCTGACCTTGCGCACCCGCGTGGAGGGCGACTGGGCCGTGATCGAAGTGGAGGACAACGGCCCCGGCATGGAGGAGTCCGTGCGCCGCAAGGTGTTCGAGCCCTTCTTCACCACCAAGAGCCCGGGCCTCGGAACGGGCCTCGGGCTTTCGGTGTCCTACTTCATAGTCCGGGAAAACCACGGCGGGGAATTCGACGTGATTTCCGCGCCCGGCGAGGGCGCGCGCTTCATCCTGCGCCTGCCCATGCATCCCAAGAAGGAAAGGCGCTGATCCGGAAGGTTCGCGCAACCCAGGCTTAACCCCGCCATGATACTCGACCTCTTCAGAAAGAAGCCCCCCAAGCTGGACAAGGCATCCGCCGAAATCCTGGACCAGGCGCTCGTGCAGCGCGCCAGGATGGACATGGATTTCGAGGATGGCGTCACCGGCATCAAGGGCCTGAGCTGCGCGCTCAACTCCATGGGAGCCGACACCCTCCTGCTGGACGTCTACGGGCTCAAGGCCCCGGGAAATTTCACCGGCGCATCCTTCACCTGCCACTTCCGCATCCGGGAGGGCAAATCCGGGGTTGGGTTCTACGGCTTCCGCTCCCAGGTGGTCTCCGTGCGCCAGGCCAAGGCCGGCGGCATCGTCTTCAGCGTCTCCGTGCCCGCGCGGGTGGAGCGCTCCCAGCGGCGCAGGAGCATGCGGGTGCGCCCGGCCCTCTCCTGGTTCGAGGAGCTGCTGATCTGGCGGGGTGACAAGCTCGTCCAGGCCGATCAGGCCGGCATCCTGGCCGGGCTCAGGGAGTTCAACCAGGGCAAGGTCTGCCGCCTGGAGAACATGTCCGCCGGAGGGCTCGGCCTGCACCTGAGCCACGAGTTCTGCAAGCAGGCCGAATTCCAGCCCGGCATGCACGAACCCTTCACGCTCTACATGCGCTTCGCCCACGAGGTGCGCAACCAGCCCCGCGAGCTGTGGCTCTCCGGCCGGGCCGTGCGAACCCTGCAGGACCACATCTCCCGCGATGTGGACCTGGGCCTGATGTTCGACTGCGTGGGCCGCAGGCACCCCGAGAGCGGGGAGATGGTCTGGCTGCCCATCGAGGAGAACGTGGCCGATGAACTGCTCACCAGGGTGTTCGAATGGCACGCCGAGCTCTGCCGCACGCGCTCCGCGCAGGATTGAGGGCCGGGGCTTCCCAGTATTTTTTCCTCCGCATTGCGCGCCGTCACGAGATGGTCTACTAGGGAGCGTAGACACTCCCCAGGAGGCTCGAACGCAATGAACATGAAGGAAGTCAGGGACAAGGCCAGGGAACTGGGCGTCAAGGTGGCCGTAGGCTGGACCAAGACGACCGCCATCCGCGAGGTGCAGATCGCCGAAGGTTTCGATCCCTGCTACGGCCGGGGACTCTACGACGAATGCGGGCAGCCCCATTGCTGCTTCCGTCCGGACTGCGAGAAAATCCCCGCCAAGAGCTGACGCCCCCGGCAGCGCCCTCTCGCGCGTCCGGCCCGCGCTCCCCCCGACGGTGCGCGGCCCTCATTCCGGCGCGGCACATCCGCCCCTTGCAAGCGGGGCATCTAGCCTGTATGGCTGCCGGGGCCACAGGGCCCAATCCCCCGCCAAGAGGACCGCATGGAGTTCATTTCCCAGTTCATATGGATGCTCGGCCACGTCGACGAGGCCCTGCGCATGATAATAGGCAGCTACGGCACCTGGACCTACCTAGTGCTGTTCCTTGTCATCTTCTGCGAGACTGGCCTGGTGGTCACGCCCTTCCTTCCGGGCGATTCCCTGCTGTTCACCGTGGGCGCGCTGTGCGGCGCGGGCTTCCTCGACCCGGTGCTCACCGCCGGGCTGCTCATGGCCGGGGCCATCCTGGGCGACAACACCAACTACTGGATCGGGCGCGTGGTCGGCCCCGCGGTGTTCAGCCGCGAGGATAGCTGGCTGCTCAACAAGAAGCACCTGAACAAGACCCACGCATTCTATGAGAAGCACGGCGGCAAGACCGTGGTCATCGCCCGCTTCATGCCCATCGTGCGCACCTTCGCCCCCTTCGTGGCGGGCATCGGCAAGATGAGCTACGCCCGCTTCCTGACGTTTTCCGTGACGGGCGGGTTGTTCTGGATCTGCTTCTTCATCGGCCTGGGCTACTTCATCGGCAACATGCCCTGGGTGAAGCGCTACTTCAGCGTGGTGATCTACGGCATCATCCTGCTCTCCATCATGCCCGGGATCATCGAGTTCATGCGCGCCAGGCGCGCCGCCGCCCGGGAAGCCGCCCAGTAGGCGGGGAAGGAAAGTAGGGGAGAGGAGAGTAGGGAGAGGGAGAGGCCTCCGGCGGCCAAAGGGACTTCGTCCCTTCGGAATCCCATCCGGCTTCGCGTTGTGATTGGATGATTTGGCCGGTTCTGGCGCGCCTGTTCGGTGCGCGTCAGAACCGGTCTTTTTTGTTGGACGAATCAGAGGAGGCCGGAACCAATTGCCGATGAAGCGGACTCGGGCTGGCGGGCCTCCCAAGTCAGCCCGCCCCACGGAGCCACCCCGTTATCGCCGTGGGCGGCGCGAGGCTGGCGAGGGCGTTTCTCCCCGCATAGTACGCCACACGCCGCCATGGTAGTTTTACTGCTTCAAGTAAGGATATGGCGCGGCGGACGCCATGATGATCCTGAACCAGTTCTTTTCGACATTAAGTGATGAAATCCCTGGCTTCACTTCGCTCCAGCCATTCCTGAGCTGTCCGAATCCGTCCAGGACGATCATCAAACCCTCGAAGTTCACGCGGCTGGCGTTCTGGTCGTATTCCCATCTTCCACTGACGGTGACTTCTTGTTGGCCGTTGACGGCAACGTGCTGGGTGAATTTCCCCGATGACTGCAATATGATGGTTTCCGTGCCGAAGGGATATGATGTTTTGTAGGTGCCGTATACCTTGTCGATTGGCACCTTGTCCGAGCAGCCGACAAGCATGACTGTAGCCAGGGCAACCACAATGGACGTGATTTTCGTATTCATCTTTCCACTCGCAGCGATGTGAACCGGTTGGATCTGTCCGCTGAAAGTCCTGACAAATGCGGCTCATTGCTCCACTTGGGCTACTTCAGTCAATGACACTGTAATAACAATCGAATCAGTCTGAAGCGCTTGTCCGCCGCGCCCAGGCCGCCGCCCTGGCGCGGTAGACCATATCCGGCAGGGTCCGGCAGCGCATGGCCAGGCAAGGGCCGTCCAGGGCCAATTCCGGCTGCCGGGCCACCAGCGCCGGGTTCTCAAGCAGCAGTTCGTAGGCCTCCTCGTAGTGGAGCACCATACGCTCCTCCCGCCAGTGGCGCTCCACCCACTCCCGGGCCTGCATCCCGGCGTGCTCCACTAACTCGGGCTGCGACAGCAACTCCTCCAGCACGTGCTCCGCGTCCTCCAGGCGCACGTTGAGGAAGGGGTGCCCCTCCGACCCCGAGAACCGCCGCAGCAGCAGCAGCGAGCGCTCGTCCAGGAAGGAGAGCACGCACTTGCCCTGGGCCGCGCCCTCCAGGCCGGTGAGGTGGTAGCTGCCCGTGACCAGGTCATCCACCACGATGCGGCTTCGGCGTTTGAGTTCCAGTGCTTCGGCCAACGGCAGGCCCGTGACCACCTTGGCGCGGCAGCCGGTGCGCGCCGAAACGCGGCCGATGGCCTCCGAGGCCTCGGGCATGGCCTTGGTGCTCCAGCGGTCCTCCCAGGCGCTCATGGTTTTGGTGGGGCTGAAGAATACGTCCCACTCCGGGGGGGCGCTCAAGGGGAGGTAGGCCGGGTCGTGCTCGGGCACGAAGTTGGGCACCACGCGCGCCCAGGGGAAGAGGCGCTCGGGGTATTGCGCGATGGCCAGGGCGGGCAGGGGCTGCTCCAGAAGCTCGCGGACCCCGATGCCCATGACCCCGGCGATCAGCTCCGGGCTGGAGTGGAACTGGCGGATGACGGCCTTGCCCGCGCGGGCCAGGGCGCGGAAGTCCACGCCCGCGAACTGCGTCGAATCGAGGTCCAGATAGTTGTGCAGGTGGATGACGTCCGCGCTCCAGGCCAACTCGCGGACCTCCTCGGGCGACTCGGCGTGCACGAGGTCGTGGCCGTAGAGCCCGAAACGCTGCAGGTCGGCCAGCCGGGCATCTATGCCGGTGTGGCGGCGCAGGGCCTGCACCAGCCGGATGCGCATCCCGGCCAGGGGCGTGATGGAGAAATGGACGACGCGCATGGTTCACCCCCCGAAAGGGATTCCAAAGGGAGGAACTCCCTTTGGCCGCCGGAGGCCTCTTGAGTCTGCAAGCTCCGGCCCTGCCTTGCGGAGCGCCGGACTGTCCGCTGTATTTGAAGAACATCGCCCAGCCCGGCGCCGCGCGGGGCAGGGCCGGACCCCGTTCGGTTCAGCGGGGCTGAAAAGTTCGGCGTTTCCGCTAGTCTGAAACCGCCGCCCGGGCCACATCCGCACCATTGCCCCCGGCGTCCTTGGCGTCAAGGGCCAACTCCCAGCGGAACTGCTCGTCGTGTCGCACCGGGGCGGCCAGGGTCAGCCCGACCGCGCGGTCCCAATGGATGGGGCTCACCCCGTCGCCCGGGCACTTGGCGGCCAGGTCTGCTTCGGCGAGCACATGCCCGGCGGGCAGGTCCCTGGCGAAGACGATGGACTTGCGCAGCTTGAGCGATGCCGAGAGCTCCGTGCCGGAGAGCTCCTTGCAGCTTGGGCGCATGGCCGCCTCGGCCTCGCCCACCAGCCGCACCAGTTCGGCCAGGCCCTGCGGGTCCAGCGAGGCCTGGTGGTCCGTGCCGCGCATGGAGCGGTCCAGGGTGAAGTGGCGCTCCAGCACGCAGGCCCCCAGGGCCACGGCGGCCACGCTGGGGCCGAGCCCGCGCTCGTGGCCGGAGTAGCCCACGGGCAGGCCATGGCGCGCGCCCAGCGCCGCCATCAGGGGCAGGCCCACCAGTTCGTCCGGGCAGGGGTAGGTGGAGTTGCAGTGCAGCAGCACGATGCGCTCGTGGAAGCGGCGCAGCTCGGCCACGGCGGCGTCCACGTCCTCCTGGGAGCTCATGCCCGTGGAGAGGATCAGCGGGATGCCCGAGGCCCCGGCCTTGCGCAGCAGGGGGACGTTCACCATGTCGGCGGAGCCGATCTTGAGCAGGGGCACGCCCAGGCCGATCACCTGGCGCAGGCTGGGCATGTCCCAGGCGGAGGCGAAGAAGGCCAGGCCCAGGGATTCGGCCAGGGCCTTGAGTTCGGCCATCTGTTCGATGGAGAGCTCCAGGGCCAGGCGGTGGCTGCCGTAGGTGGGGCCGAAGCAGTTGGGGCCGGAGCAGGGGGCCTGGCGGCCCGCCTCGGTGAACATGGCGGCCATGTCGCGCTTCTGGAACTTCACCGCGTGGGCTCCGGACGCGGCGGCCGCGCGCACCATGGCCCTGGCCAGCTCCATGTCGCCCTGGTGGTTGTTGCCTATCTCGGCCACGATGAAGCACGGCTGGCCGGGGCCGATGGCCCTGCCGCCCGGCAGCGTGATGGTTTGATCCGGCTTCATAGGCGCACTATCTCCACGTTGTTGCTCCGGCAGAGCCCGGCCAGTTGTTCGTAAATCTCCTCCTGACGACCGAAGGAGGTGATGACCACGGCCTGGGGCCGCAGAGACTCAAGCGCCACCGGGGGCGAGATCACGTGCCCGCCCAGGGTCTTGCCCGCCTTGTCCGGGTCGTTGTCCACCAGGGCCACCACCTCGAAGCCTCCGGCCGCGCGCAGGGCCTGGAGCACCACCTCGCAGGTCTCCGACGCGCCGAACAGGGCCAGCTTCTTGAGCCCCCTGGCCTTGAGCCCGGCCAGCCGTGACTGGATGGCGGCCTTGAGCGCCGTGTATATCTGCACCGTCTCGCTGGAGAAGCTGGCGAACATGGCCCGCCTGGAGGCTTCGCCCAGTTCGGTGAGGCTGTAGCGGAAGCTCTTGCCGTTGACGGGCTCGTAGCGCACGAGCCCCTCCTCAACCATGTGGCGCAGGTATTGGTTGACCATGGCGCCGGAGAGGTTGGCGCGCCGCCCCAGCTCCTTCTGGCTGACCTGGCCGTCCTGTGAGAGGGCGTCCAGGATGGCCAGTTGCCGGGCCTCCTTGCTGGGGCGGTAGAAGGTCTTGTTCACGAGAAACATGGGCGGCTCGTCGTTTGGTAAGGGGATGAACGGACCGCTTAGGGGCGCGATCCATGACCTCCCGCGTGGATACGTGCTTTCGCAAAGGATAACAAGCGGTTGCCATGCTTCGCCCTCGCCTGGGATTCTTCCGGAATTTCAAGATGATGCCACCGCATCCCCGCTGATTGTTCACAGGCCAAACGGTCAGGCGGCAGCATTTGCCCGGCAGGGCCGCACTCCCGGGGGCGTGCAACCCTCATGCCTTCTTGCAATTTGAAAGCGCTGGGGTAAGAACCCAGGCCGGAGGCGAACCCGTGTCCACACCGCTCATCGAGATAAAAGACCTCACCAAATCCTTCCGGGGCCGCCGCGTGCTGCGCGGCGTGAACCTGGACATCCCGGCAGGCGGCCTCACCGTCGTCATCGGCAAGAGCGGCGAAGGCAAGAGCGTGCTGCTCAAGCACATCATCGGCCTGTTGCGCCCCGATTCCGGCGACGTCTGGTTCGAGGGCAAGGCCCTTGGCTCCATGAGCCGGGCCGAACTGGGCGGGCTCAAGGGCGTGATGTCCTACATGTTCCAGGCCATGGCCCTGTTCGACTCCCTTACGGTGTTCGACAACATCGCACTGCCCCTGCGCGAGAAGCTGCACCTGCCCGAGCCCGAGGTGGCCAGGCGGGTGGGCCTCAAGATGGAGCAGCTTGAACTCAAGGGCACGGGCGGGAACTTCCCCTCGCAGCTCTCCGGCGGCATGCAGAAGCGCGTGGCCCTGGCCCGCGCCCTGGTGACGGAGCCGCGCATCGTCCTGTTCGACGAACCCACCACCGGGCTCGACCCCATGCGCAAGTGGGGCGTGTTCAAGCTGATAGACGATTCTCGCAGGGCCTTCGGTTTCACGGCGGTGATGGTCAGCCATGACATCCCCGACGTGTTCCACATCGCGGACAGGGTGGCCATGCTGGACGAGGGGCGCATCGTGTTCACGGGCAGCGCCCGCGAGGCCCTGGCAGGCGCGGACCCCAGGCTCAAGGCCTTCATGCCCGGCCCAGAATACCTGGAGAGGGTCTAAGTTCCTTTAGAAAAAGCATATTTTGCAGCCTGTTCAAACTGCCCGCTGGCAAGGCGCACGAAAAAGTCAAGGCCGAAGCGTAGTTGGCATACGCGAGGGTTTGGCTTTTCGAGGCAACACGGCCAGCGGGAATTATTCGACAGGCTGCTACGTGCCGGAGTAGTGCCGGTCCAGCAGGCCCAGGGCCTGGGATTTCTCCCGGATGTAGCGGTTGAGCATGGCGTCCTTGGCCAGGAGCGGGCTGTGCCCCTTGAGCGCCAGGCGCTGGCGGTAGACTTCCTCGATGAGCGCGGCCTCGAAGAGGTGCACCTTGCGCTCCTCCACGATGCGCGGCTTCACGGAGTCGATGGCGCAGGCGAAGATGGCCGCCGCCCCGCCCACGCCGTGCTGCACGGCCGCGCTCCAGAGCACCTCGCGGGTGGCGGGCGACAGCGCGGAGACGTCCACCCCGGTGAGCGCGAAAATTTCCTTCACCGCCGGGCGGTAGTGGCTGGTCAGGATGAATTCGTACTGCAGGCTCTCGAAGCGGCGGCGGTTCTCCTCGGCGATGCGCCGCCACTCCTCGGCCACCGGGCCGGACGTGGAGCCGGTGTTGGCCGGGCCCTGGTTCTGGAGGCGGGCGTACAGGTCCGGCGCGCGCTCCTTGAGGTAGCGCAGGAAGTTGGCGTAGGTGGGCGTGCCCGAGGCGATCTGGAAGGTGCCGTAGCTGGTGCCCGCCTTGGGGGTGTGCCCCACGCTGGCCGCGCCGTCGTCCCCCGACTCGAAGCGGGCCGCCAGCAGCCCCGGCGGAGCCTGGTGGGAGAGCCTCGACCCCGGACCCGGCATGGGCATCAGGCAGGCCATGGTGTAGGTGGGCGTGGCCTTGCGCACCGCGTTGGACTTGCCCCACAGGGTCAGGGCCGCGCGCTGGGGCCAGGCCGCCGGGTCGTCGGGGTGCAGGGCGCCAAAGTCTATGCTGCGGCGCACGGCGTTGTACACGATGCGCACGCGCACCTCGGCGGGGTTGGGCTTCTCGTCCTGGAGCATATCCTGCACGAGCCTGCGGGCCACCGCCGGGTTGAGCATGGGCCCGGCCATGTCCAGGGTGTCGGGCCGGGGCGGCGGGGTCAGCTCGGGCCAGCGCGGCCCCATGCACAGCACCACCCACAGGCACAGGGCGTAACCCAGCGCCCCGCCGAGCAGGAGCCGTTTGCTCTGCGGGTCCAGGCATGAGAGTATCCGGGCCAGCGGCCCCGGAGTTCCGGGCTGTGCGTTCACTGTGTGGTCCCGTTTCCGGCGGGTGGGGCTAACGGCACCAGGGACGCCCGCCATATCGCGGCCATATCCCATTTCATGGGGAGTGAAAAGTGTCTCGAAACCACAAAACAGGCGCGGAATCCGGTTTTCGGGCGCGTTTGCGCGACGTGCGGCTCTGGCTGGCCCTGTTTTTGCCCGGCCTGGCCGTGACCGCGGGGATGTGCTTCGTGCACTGGAGCCAGCCCGGCTGGCTGGCCTTCCTGGATTACAAGATCTACGACGTGCTCCTGCGCCAGCGGCCCAAGCCGCCGCTTTCGGGCCGGGTGGCCGTGGTGGACATCGACGAGAAGACCCTGGCCGAGGTGGGCCAGTGGCCCTGGCCGCGCTACCAGACCGCGCTGCTGCTGGGCAGGCTCAAGCAGTACGGCGTCTCCGCCGTGGGCATGGACATGGTCTTCTCCGAGCCGGACCAGACCTCCCCCGAGCGCATCCGCCGCCAGCTCGGGGCGCTCGGCGTGGACATGGACTTCACCGGCCTGCCCGAGGGCCTGCGCGACAACGACAAGCTGCTTGCCGACAACCTGGCGGGCGGCCCCTTCGTGCTGGGCTACTTCTTCACCTTCGACAGGCAGGACAGCGCCGCCGCCCGCGAGGGCTGCGCCCTGCCGCCGCCGCGCCTGACGGTGCGCCGCGCGCCCGGCGCGGCGGACAGGCCACTGCAGATATCCCAGGCCGAGGGTGCGGTCTGCCCCCTGCCGGAGTTTACGGCCTCCGGGCGCTGGGCCGGGTTCTTCAACTCCTTCCCGGACCACGACAACATCGTCCGCTGGGTGCCGCTGACCATCGGCTACAAGGGCGCGCCCTACCCGAGCCTGGCAGTGGCCACGCTCATGCGCGCTTTCGGGGACAAGGGCGCGGTGCTCTTCGTGGAGCAGAACCCCTACGGCGGGCAGGACATGTCCCTGCGCCTGGACCTGGGCGATATGGGCCAGCGCTCCATCCCGCTGGACCGCCACGGGCGGGTGCTGCTGGACTACCGCGGCCCCGCGCGCACCTTCCCCTACATCTCCGCCGTGGACGTGATGCAGGGCCGCGTGCCCCAGGAGGCCCTGGCCGGAAAGATCATTTTCGTGGGCACCTCGGCCAGGGGCCTGCAGGACGTGCGCGCCACCCCGCTGGACCAGAGCTGCCCCGGTGTTGAGGCCCACGCCACCGTGGCCGAGATGGTGCTCACGGACAGGTACCTGCGCCACCCCATCGACGGCTGGTACATCGAGCTGCTGCTCACGGGCCTGTTCGGCTTGTGGGTCACCGTGCAGATGATGTTCACCCGCTCGCTGTGGGTGGGCGTTTCGGCCCTGCTGGCGGGCGCGGGCATGTGGGGCGTGTCGGTCTGGTCCATGAACGCCATGGACTTCCACCTCTCGCCCCTGGCCCCGCTCATGGCCCTGGCGGGCAACTTCACGCTGCTCACCTTCCTCAAGTTCCTGCTGGAGGAGCGCCAGAAGCGCTTCATCCAGTCCGCCTTCGGGCACTACCTCTCCCCGGCGGTGGTGGACCAGATCGTGGCCGAGCCCGACAAGCTCACCCTCACCGGCGAGGAGAAGCAGGTGAGCGTGCTCTTCTCCGACGTGCGCGGCTTCACCACCATCTCGGAGAAACTCTCCCCCACGCAGGTGGTGGCCCTGCTGCACGAGTACCTCACGCCCATGACCCGGCTGGTCACCGAGCACTCCGGCACCCTGGACAAGTTCATCGGCGATGCGGTGATGGCCTTCTGGAACGCCCCGCTGGACGTGCCCGGCCACCCCCGGCAGGCCGTGCTCACGGCCCTGGCCATGCTGCGGGAGCTCGACGAGCTCAACAAGGGCTTCAAGGCTCGCTACGGGTTCGGGATCAGCATCGGCATCGGCCTGCACCTGGGCTCGGTGCGCGTGGGCAATTTCGGCTCCGAGGACCTGTTCGACTACACCATCATCGGCGACAACGTGAACCTCTGCTCCCGTCTGGAGGGCCTGACCAAGTTCTACCACCAGCGCCTGCTGGTCACCCAGGCCATGCGCGACGCCGCGGGCGACGGCTTCACCTGGCAGGAGGTGGACCGCGTGCTGGTCAAGGGCAAGCACGAGCCCGTGACCATCCACACCCTGCGCGACGGCGCGCCCGGCGATGAGCTGGAGCGCTGGGAGCGGGGGCTGGCCCGGTACCGGG
>JBKICO010000241.1:771-9775 GCA_046567065.1 Acidobacteriota bacterium | reverse complement strand
CCTGGAGACCGTGCGCAAGGGCCGGGCCTGGCTCACGGCGGAATTGGAGCGCCTGGGCTGCACGGTGCAGCCGTCCCAGGCCAACTTCCTGCTGTTCACCCCGCCCACCGAGGCCAAGCCCCTGTTCGAGGCCCTGCTGGCGCGCGGGATCATCATCCGGACCCTGGCCAGCTACGGCCTGCCGGAGAGCCTGCGTGTGAGCATAGGCAGCGAGCCCGAGAACCGCGCCTTCATCCAGGCCATGTCCGAGATCATGGGCATTCATGACTGAGCCTTCCATCATCACGCTGGACGGCCCCGCCGGGGTGGGCAAGACCACCCTGGCGCGGATGCTGGCCCAGGCCCTGGGCGTGGCCTACCTGGATACCGGGGCCATGTTCCGGGCCACGGCGCTGCGCCTGGGCGAGAACGGGTGGGACCTGCCGCCCGGCGAACTGGCCAACCGGCTGGACGGCCTGGAGTTCGGGCTGAAGGGCGTGGGGGCCGGTTCCGTGCTGCTGTGCAACGGCGAGCCCGTGGGGGATGAGGTGCGCACCGAGCAGGCGGGCGTTTGGGCTTCCAGGGTGGCGGCCCGGCCCGAGGTGCGCGAGTTTCAGAAGAAGGCTCAGCGGGCCATCGGGGCCAGCGTCTCCCTGGTGGTCGAAGGGCGCGACATGGGCAGCGTGGTCTTCCCTGGAGCGGCCCGCAAGATATTCCTGGACGCCGACCCGCACGTGCGCGCCCTGCGCCGGGCAGCGCAGCTTGAAGAGATGGGCCAGCCCGCCGACGTGGCGGAGATCGAGGCCTCCATCCGGGAGCGCGACGAGCGCGACCGCAACCGCCCCATCGCGCCCCTGGCCCCGGCCAAGGACGCCGTCATTGTGGACACCTCGCACCTGACCCTGGAGCAGGTGTTCGCGCGCCTCATGGAACTGGCCGCTGGCCAGGCCGCCCGCACCTGACGGGGGCCGGGCGCCCGTAGCTCGGGCTGATTTCGCGGCCTGTTCGAAATACTCGCTGGCCAGGCGCACGAAAAAGTAAAACCCTCGCGTATGGTGCATAGGCGAGGGTTTGACTTTTTCGCGGCAATGCGGGCAGCGCGGATTTTTCAACAGGCTGCTAGAGCCCGTTGACCTCCAGAAACCTCTCCAGCATCGCGTTGACCTGGCCGGGCACTTCCAGCGTGAGGAAGTGCCCCGAAGCCACCACCTGCCCGAGCATCAGTTGCGGGCACAGCTCGGCCAGTTGCTCCGTGTCCGTCCTGGGCCGCGAGGAGGCCACGTAGAGCAGGGGCGCGCGGCAGGCCCGGGCGGCGGCCGCGCCGTCGGCGATGCGCCACTGCTCGAACAGGGCCACGATCACGTGCTGGGGGGTGCGCAGCATGCGCTCCAGGATGGCCTGCTTGCGCTGCGGGTCGTCCAAGGGGTCGAAGGCGGCCTCGAAATAGCGCAGGAAGTAGCCCTGCCAGGCCGTGGAGCGCAGGCCGTCCAGCAGGGTGTGGATGCGGCTGGGCCTGCCCGGGGGCGAGAGCACCGTGGAGTCCAGGCAGGCCACCCCGGCCACCAGCTCCGGGTGGTGGTGGGCCAGCTCCAGCACCACCACGCCGCCCATGCTGTGGCCCACGGCGGCCACGGCGCGGCCCTCCATGCCTTCGAGCCCGCTCAGCATGTCCGCCAGGTCATCCGCCAGCTCCGCGAAGGAATAGCCGGCCTCGGGGGCGTCGCTCTCGCCGTGGCCGCGCAGGTCCGGCGCGATGACCCGGCGCGTCTTCTGGAAGTGCTCGATCTGCGGAGTCAGGAAGGTGTGGTCGCAACTGTTGCCGTGGACGAAGAGCAGCGGCGGCAAGGGGCCGTCCGCGCCGCTGTCGTAGACGTTGAGCGCTGTGCCGTCCCGGAGGGTGACGCGTGCGTATGGCATGTTGCCGGGTGTACCCCCTGAAAGGGGACGGATCAAGCGCCTGGCAGGGCCACGGGGATGCGGATGCTGAACACCGCACCCCCGCTTGATTCCACCGTGAGCACCCCGTGCAGCTGGTCGGTCAGCAGGGTGACGATCTGCAGGCCCAGGGTGCCCGCCCCGGTCAGGTCGAAGTCCGGGGGCAGGCCCGCGCCGTCGTCGGACACGGAGGCCTCCAGGTGGCCGCCGTCCAGGCGAAGGCGCACCCGCACCTCTCCGGCGTCCCTGTCCTTGAGCCCGTGCTTGATGGCGTTGGTGACCAGTTCGTTCATGATGAGCCCGAAGGGGATGGCCTTGTCCAGGCTCAGGGAGACGGCGGGCAGGTCCAGGTCCAGGCTTATGTCCCTGCCTGCCTTGTAGGTGGCCACCAGCCTGGGCACGAACTGCTCCAGGTAGGCCTTGAGGTCTATCTCGCCCAAGTCCCGCGAGTGGTAGAGCTGCTCGTGGATCAGGGCCATGGAGGCGATGCGGCCCCTGCCTTCGAGCAGCGCGGCCTTGGCCTCGGGGTTGCCCATGCCCTGCTCTTGGATGCTGAGCAGGCTGGAGATGATCTGGAGGTTGTTCTTCACCCGGTGGTGGATCTCGCGCAGGAGGATGTCCTTCTCCTTCAGGGAGGCGGTCATCGCCCGCTCGGCCTGCCTGCGCCCGGTGATGTCGCGGGCCACGCCTATGAGCCTGGGTTCCGAGCCGAGCTCGAAGTAGGCGACGCGCACCTCGACAGGGAACTCTTCGCCGTCCTTGCGGCGGTGGACGGTCTCGAAGGAGGCCGCCCCCGCGGAGACCATGGATGCGGCGAACTCCACGAAGCTCTGGGGCGTATAGGAGCCGTCCAGATCGAAGACGCGCATGCGGGTGATCTCCTCACGGGAATAGCCCGTCTGGCGCTGGGCCTCGTGGTTCATGCTCAACATGTTCCCGCGCAGGTCGGTGAGGTAGATTGCGTCGCCCGCGTTCTCGAACACGGCGCGGAAAAGCTCCTCGCTCTCGCGGATCTTCTTTTCGGAGGCCCGCAGCGCCAGCTCGGCGATGTTGCGATGTTGCTCGTGCCGCAGCAGCAGCGCGAACATGGTCAGGATGAGCCCAGCCCCGGCAAGGAAGATCACGCTGTAGCGGACGGCCGTGCCCTTTGCTGAGTTGAGGAGCGACTGCGCGTATTTGTTCATGGGCACCGTCACGCTGATGCCGCCGCGTATCTCCCCCAGCTTGTAGCCCTGCTTGGCGTGGCATTTCAGGCAGGGCTCCTCGGTGAGCATGGGCCGCATGTAGCGCATGACCTCGCGGCCGCCCTCCACGGCAATCTCGTGATACTCCTCAAGGCCCCGCTGGAAGGATTCCAGCGCCTTGGCCTCCCAGGGTGTGGGGGCGTTTGCGGGCCGGATGGGCTGCAGGCTGGTGATGTGGGCCTTGACCCCGGCGTCCTCCAGCATGACGCCGTGCACCATGCGCGTCATGTAGGCGGGGTTGATCAGGGTGAGCTTCCTGCCGGATTCGGTGACTGGGTCCCGGTCCGGCACATCGAGGTAGGGGTTCGGCAGCAGGGACTCGGTTATCTCCGCGTAGATCCCCCCCATGCGCGCGGCCCAGCGCCGGTAGGTGATGTCCTTCTCGTGGGCGATGCGCGCCTCCACCAGGGCCTGTTCCCGTGCGGATTCCAGGTCGGTGCTGATGGCAATGTAGTAGAGGTAGTACGTGAAGCCCGACCACAACCCGAGGATGATCAGAATCAACAGGATAATCTTGCGGGGCATGCTCACCGCGGGCTCCTTGATTCGAGGCGCCGGGAAGCAGGAGGGGGCAAGGCACCCGCGGCAAGGTCCGCCGCAGGTCCGCGGGGGAGGGGGGCCGGGGCCGGCAGGGCTGCATTGATCCGGTAAACCATTGTTTCAGACCTGCGTGATGCAGTTGAAATACATGTCCCCGGCCAAGCGGACGTTCTGCGGAACAGACTTTTGAAAAATGTCACATGCCCCTTGAGGAGTCAATCCGGGAAGCTCCGGCCAGGCCCGCGCCCTGCCGCAGGGCCTGGCCCGGCAATGGACATGCCTGCAACATGGTGCAAACTAAGGAGGAAAAAAAGTTTAACGCGATCCCCCCGGGATCACGGCTGATTTCCGCCGCGCGCCGTAACGGGCCTTGGGGGCTGGGTTTTATTTTGTTGCGGGAGGCTGCGGCTGGGGTATGAGGGAATCAATGCCGAAGGCGGTCTTCGGCAGGCGTCGGAACGGCAACGGAGGGTAGGGGTCGTTAATTCCAGGCACCATAACGGGCGAGTGAGCGCCCCAGCGAGGATTCGTCGAAGCGCGCCCCAGCCCCCCGATACGCAGCGGGGGCCCTGCCGGGAAACGGCAAGCGCAACAAGGCGGATCCTCACTTTTTGCGGCGCCGCGCTATTCTTCCTTGGCGGCTTTCCTGGCGGCCCTGGCGCGGGCGGCGGCCTCCTTCTTCTTGAGCAGCGGGCGGATGGCCTCCATGGCCAGATACAGTTCCCTGCTGACCCAGGCGTCCGTGGCCGCGTAGCAGACCTGCGCGGGGCTTAGGCAGCTCGCCTCCCAGTTGGTCAGCCGCGCCTTCTTGGAGACGCGAAGCCCGAGCAGGCCCGCCGCCAGGTTGCGCAGCCCCGTCACGGGCCAGCCGAACTTCTTGGCCCATTCCCCCACGTCCTCGAAGCGCCTGGGCGTCACCGGGCCCAGCTTGCCCAGGGCGTTGATGTCGTCGCGCACGGCCACCCCGGCCTTGACCACCGCCTCGTCACCCAGAACCGCCGTCAGCTCGGCCCAGGCCGCGAAGGCCCCGGGCCGCACCAGCACCACCAGTTCGGCCCCGGCCAGTTGCACCAGGGAGGGCAGGTAGTTGACCCCGCGCTTGAAGGTGGGGCGTGTTTCGGTGTCGAAGCCCAGCACGGCCTCGCCGCCCAGGCGCTCCAGGGCGCGCAGGGCCTCGTCCGGGGTCTGGGCGATGACGACCTCGCCCTCGTAGCGCGCCTGGGGCAGGGCGGCCATTTCTTCGGGCAGCATGGCCCGGGGTGGTTCAAAGGGGGTGTTCATGGCGTCACTGCTCCATGGGCAGAGCGGAAGGGGGAGGTGGTTGGGTGAAATAGCGCTCCACGAACTCGTCGATGACGATGTCGGGCTTCTCGTCCAGGATGATCTGGGGCTTGAAGCCGCGCACGTGCACCGCGTCCGTGGGGAAGGGCCAGACGAACACCATGCGTGAGAAGTGTTCGGCCAGGAAGGGGATGACCTCGTGCACGAAGGAGTCGCGCAGGACCACGGTCCTGGGCAGGGAGGCGTCCTCGTTCTCGTAGATGGAGAGCGGCTGGAACTCGTTGAGCCCGGCCTCGCGCCCGGTGGTCTCCCGGGCCTTGCGCGGCAACAGCGGTTCCATGGTCACCACGTTCTCGGTGTAGATGTCGCTCATGGCGATCATGCCCGCCAGGCCGCCCTTGAGCCCGGGGCGCTCGCCCACGGCGTAGTCGGAGAGGGGCGCGGGCCTTAGGTCCGGGAAGTATTTTTTGAGCCTCTCCGCAAGTTGCTGGTAGGCGAAAAAGGCGCCGAAGGGCGTCCAGTGGCTGTCCGTGCGGTAGTAGGCCGTGCCTTTGGCCCGGGCTTCGCGCAGGGCGGGGCGCAGGTCCACCACGTCGACCCCGGCGCGCGTGAGGGCCTCGACCATCTGGTCCATCTTGTTGACCTGGCGGGCCTGGGTGAAGCGTTTGGGGACGTAGTCCGGGTAGATGCTGACCTTGTTGGGGGCCACCACCACCATGTAGCGGATGCCCAGCCCGGCCAGCCAGTCGTGCCGGGGGCGGTAGATGTTCACCCAGATGTCGAGCTGCGCGGGGGTCAGGGGGGTGGTCACGCGCCAGTCGTTGACGACGTTGAGCTGCGGGTTCTCCTGGGCCAGGTAGAGCCAGTCGTCGTTGCCCGCCAGCACCGGGTCCCACGGCATGGACGACTTGAGCACCCGCACGTCCAGCAGGTGCTCCCAGCGCACCAGCACCCGGCGCAGGCCGAAGTTGCGGTCCAGCCAGTTGCGGCGCAGCTTGTAGATCACCTGGGCCATGGTGGGGAAGTCCATGCTGATGCTGGGCATGGGGTTGGGGTCGCTCTCCTGCAGGGGCACCACGGGGTTGATCTTGAGGATGTTGGCCGTGACAGGCACGAGGATGGCCCCGATGAACACGATGGAGACCATCACGGCGACGACCTTGCTCGCCCGGCGGTTGGCTGCGTTATCCATGCTCAGAACTGGAAATAGATGAATGGGTTATGGGTGCCGCTGGCCAGCGCCATGCAGGAGAGCAGCAGGATCGCGGGCATGGCCACCAGGCCGGTGAGGGCGTCAACGAAGGGGCCGTAGACGAAGCTGCCGGTGCGCTCCAGCAGGCGCGCGCGCCAGGCCGCGAGCCAGGGGATTACGGGGGCGGAGCCGATCACGGCCAGCACCAGCACGATGCCCACCTTGGGGTTCATGAACAGGCCCGGGTGCCACTCCAGCCCGGTGCCCGTGCCCATCCCGGCCATGGCCTTGAGGAAGGCAGTGGCCTGGCCGAGGTTCTCCGCCCGGAAGAACACCCAGCCCACCATCACCACCAGCAAGGTGTAGGCGTGGGCCAGGGGGCTCCAGGCCTTGTCCATCCAGGCCCCGAAGCGTGTGCGCTCCAGGCCCAGGAAGAAGCCGTGGAACAGGCCCCAGATGATGAAGCTCCAACTGGCCCCGTGCCAGAGCCCGCACAGGAAGAACACCAGCACCAGGTTGAAGGTGACGCGCGCGTTGGAGCAGCGGTTGCCGCCCAGCGGAATGTAGAGGTAGTCGCGGTACCAGGTGGAAAGCGAGATGTGCCAGCGCCGCCAGAACTCGCGGATGTTGCGGGAGATGTAGGGGTAGTTGAAGTTCTCCAGGAACTTGAAGCCGAACATGTGCGCCAGGCCGATGGCCATGTCGGAGTAGCCGGAGAAGTCGAAATAGATCTGCAAGGTGTAGTAGAGCACCCCCAGCCAGGCCACGGGTGTGGTCAACTGGTCGGTGGGCACGGCGAAGATCTTGTCGGCGGGCAGGGCCACCACGTTGGCTATGAGCACCTTCTTGCCCAGGCCCGTGACGAAGCGCCGCACGCCGTAGGCGAAGCGCTCCACGGTGACGGTGCGCCCGGAGAGCTGGCTCGCGATGTCCTTGTAGCGGACGATGGGGCCGGCCACCAGCTGCGGGAACAGCGCGATGTAGAGCGCGAGCTGGCTCAGCGAGGCGTTGGGCGGGGTCTGCCTGCGGTAGATGTCCATCAGGTAGGAGATGCAGTGGAACGTGAAGAAGGAGACGCCGATGGGCAGGTGCACCTTGCCCACGTCGACGGGGTGCAGGCCGAGGGGCGACACCACGAAATGGTTGAGGTTGTCGACGATGAAGTTGGTGTATTTGAAGATGACCAGCAGCGTGATGTTGAAGGCGATGGCCAGCCCGATCTGGAGCTTGGCCGAGGAGGTCCGGTGGGCGTTGTGCACCCAGAGCCCGAACCAGAAGTTGGCCAGGATGGAGACGGCCATGACGATGGTGTAGGCCCCCTCGCCCCAGGCGTAGAATACGAAACTGGCCGCCAGCAGCAGGGTGTTGCGGATCTTGAGCGTGGATGCGCCGACATAGTAGAGCAGCAGCACCAGTGGCAGAAAATAGAATAGAAAAGATGCGGAACTGAAGACCATGCGATCCTGCGGTGTATGGACGATTTGGTGCTTGCCCGAAGGGTGGTTGCCCCTTACCCGATGGAGCCGCTTTTGACAACTCCCGCCCCGGGAGGCTAGCAACCGGGCCTAAGGAGCACCCATGCACAACGATTCGCCGCGCGTCGCCGTGGCCTGCCCCCCCTCGGGGGCCGGAGCCTGGCAGATGGCCGCCCTGGCCGCCCTGGGCCAGGCGGGCCTCCCCGTGACCCTGCCCGAAGCGGGGTCCTGCCCGCCGTGGCTGCCCGCGCCCTGGGGCCTGCTGCTGCGCCGGGAAAAGGCCGCAACCGCTGCGGCGGGTCTTGTTGCGCTTGAACACTCCGGCGCGGACCTGCTGCTGGCCCCGCCGGGCCTGCACGCGGGGGCGGAACTCGCCGCCCTGTTGCCGCTGGGCCTGCTGGAGGTGGAGGCCTTCCACCCCGCCCTGGCCCGTGACGGCGCGCTGGAAGGCCGCGTGCTCTGGCGCAGGGTCGCCGCGACGGGCAGGCTGGAGACGCGCCTGGCCGCCAGCGTGGCCACCTGCATGGAAGGCCCCCTGCCCGGGGGCTGGGCCGCCAACCATCTGGCCAAGCTCTCCCGCGCGCCCGCCGGAATCCTGGCGCGCATGGGCGCGGACCCGGAGGCCTTCTGGAACTCCTGCCCGCCTTGTGAGCCCCTGCCCCCCTTCAGGCCTTCGGCGGCGGACTGGCTTGGCTTCGCAGCCGATCTGGCCCGTTGGGGCCTGACCCGCGCTTGGCAGGACATCCTGCACCGCCGCCAGTGGTTCCTGGCCGTGCGCCCGGGCGACGGGAACCCCGCGGCTCCGGGATTCGCCACGCGGCCCTTCACGCCCCTGTACCCGCCCAAGGGCACGGGCTGGGCCGACCCGCTGTTCTTCAGCCGGGGCGGGCGGAGTTGGCTCTTCATCGAGGAGATCCCACCCTCGGGCCGGGGCGTGATCAGCGTGATGGACTATGACGGCAGGGCCTTCGGCCCGCCCAGGCGCGTGCTGGAGGAGCCCTTCCACCTCTCCTACCCCAACGTGTTCGAGCACGGGGGCGAGGTCTACATGCTGCCCGAGACCTCCCAGGCCGGGCAGGTGCGCCTCTACCGCGCCACGGACTTTCCCGGCGGCTGGGTGCTGGACAGGGTGCTGCTCGACGGCCTGCGCGCAGTGGATGCCACCCTGGTGGAGCACGGGGGGGTCTGGTGGCTGATGGCCAACGTGCGCGGTGAGCGCGGCTCCTCCTGGGACGAGCTGCACCTGTTCAAGGGGCCGTCGCCCCTGGGGCCGTTCACGCCGCTCAGGCTCAACCCCGTGGTCTCGGACGTGCGGCGCGCCAGGCCCGCGGGCCGCATCGCGCGCGTGGGCGGGCGGC
>JBKICO010000241.1:0-761 GCA_046567065.1 Acidobacteriota bacterium | reverse complement strand
CTGGTGCGTTACGGGCAGGACTGCTCGGGCTGGTACGGCCGGGCCCTGGCCGTGATGGAGATCACCCGCCTGGACGACGGCGGCTATGAGGAAAAGCCCCTGGCCCGCCTGGAGCCGGGGCTCATCGCGGGAGGCAGCTTCTGCCTCCATACTTTTGACGCTCTAGCCGCTGACGCCCTGGCAGGCGGATCACTGGCCGCTGAGGCCCAGCCGGGGCTTGAGGTCGTCGACGGGCAGCGCCGCGTCCTTCTTTGGCGCTGAGGCCCCCGGCGGCGGGGGCGGCCCGTAGGATACGATGGAGACCAGTTCGCAGACCACGCCGCGCTTGGTGCCGCGCACGTCCGTGACCATGAACTTCACGGCCTGCCCCTCTTCGAGGGCGGCCTTGGTGGCCTCGCCCTGCAAGGGCAGGGGCACGTTCACGGCCACTGTCTGGTCTGCGGAGTCCACGGCGTATCCCAGCACCGCGCCGTTCTTTTCCGACACGGAGTTGATGACCCCGTCCAGCGGCGAAGGCTTGAGCGGGTCCGTCTTGCCGAAGGTGATGAGCAGCGCCAGGGCTATGGCGCAGGCAAGGGCGAAATATTTGGCCGAACGCAACTCGGCGTACTGCATGTGTCCTCCGTGCCGGACAGTCTGGACTCTTCCTTGCTAGGAATTATTATACGCAAGGAGGCATTCATGAACAACCACTCGCATCTCTCCGCCGAATCGGCCGAGTCCGCCTTTTGGGGCGTACCCGGTCTGCACCCCCTGGACAT
>JBKICO010000240.1:0-4470 GCA_046567065.1 Acidobacteriota bacterium | reverse complement strand
GAGGTGTACGGCGGCGTGCCCGGCGTGGCCGGGGACGTGTACGGTTCCTTCACGCAGGACAACTGCATCCGTGGCGTCAACGGCGTCGCCCGCAACGGCTTCGCCTTCGGCCAGTTCAAGTGGGAGCCTACCTTCAAGGACGCCCTCTACGCCTCGGCCACGCTCTCCCGCGCGCACACCGGGGATACCTCCAGCCTGAGCGCCTGGGAGTACAAACCCTCGCCCTGGCAGATCAACGACTACGCCACCACCCTGCTGGAGGCCGGTTACGTGCGCCGCCAGGCCCCGGGCTGGACCACCATCCTCTACGGGGCCTACCACCAGAACGGCTGGGACACCTCCGACCGCCGCTACGACGCGGCCTCCCCCGACGGCCTGCCCCTGGACAGCGTCACCCTGACCAACCGCAACACCCCCCGCGAGATGGGCAACATCCAGTTGCAGCAGCAGGCCACGCTGGGCGACCACTCCCTGATCGTGGGCGGCGACGTGTTCAGCTCCACCCTGCGCTACCGGCGCGACACGGAGCTGTTCATCCCCCTGCTGCCGCGCGTCTCCACCCTGGACTCCATCCGCAACGACCACTGGGAGCGCTCGCTCACCGTCTACGCCATGGACTACTGGCGGGTGCGCAAGAACCTGGTGCTCGAGCTGGGGCTGTCGGGGGAGTTCGGGGTCACGCCGCGCTTCGGCTTCGTCTCGGACGTGGAGGACGCCCTGCTGGGCTTCCGCTTCGGGCTCAACTGGGAGGCCACCGCCAAGGATGTGATCCGCATGGCCGTGCAGCGCTATCTCAACAACCACATCGCCTTGCAGCCCATGATCCAGCCCTCGGAGGTGGCCGGGTTCCCCACCCGGGTCAACGCCGACGACGGCTCCCGCGTGGTGGAGGCGGGCCTGGCCTGGGAGCGCCAGTGGAACGAGGCCACCTTCAGCGTGCTGCGCGCCGACTACCACCACATCGAGAACCCGCAGTTCGACCCCTTCCAGAGCTACGACCGCAAGATCTGGTACGTCACGGACCGCTACCTGCTCTCCGGCTCCTTCAACAGGGTGCTGACCCCCTACCTGGGCCTGAACCTGGTGGGCGCGGTGAAGTGGCTGGAGCCGCAGGGCGTGGAGCTGCATCGCAGCCCCGAGGCCCGCTACTTCGAGGCCAACGGCGGGGGCGGGCTCAGCTTCCTGTACAAGAACGGCTTCGGGGCCGGGGTCTCCGGGCTGCTGGTCAAGCAGACCTTCCCCGAATCCACCGCCAGGGATCTGCTGGGCCGCCACCGCGACGAGACCCTGTTCGGGGTGCTCAACGCCAGCGTGGCCTACAACTTCCCGGGCAAGCGCGGCTTCATCTCGCTGGAGGGCGCGAACCTGCTCGACGTCAAGTTCTCCTACCAGCGGGAGCCCGTGGTGCTCGACTCCATCGCGCCCTCGCGGCGGGTGATGCTGCGGCTGGGGCTGTTCTTCTAGGCCCGGCCTACTGGGCGAAGACCTCCTTGAGGAAGCCCAGCAGGGCCTCCCAGGAGCGCATGTCCGCGCGCTTGTTGTAGACCGCGTTGGCCATGCCCGCCTTGTCCGCGTCGGGGTTGGTGAAGCTGTGCTTCGTGCCGGAGTAGGTGATGAACTCCCAGACAGCCCCGGCCTCGTCCAGACTCTTCTGGAAGGCCGCGACCCGCTCCAGGGGGATCATGGCGTCGTCCGCGCCGTGGCAGGCCAGCACCTTGGGCTTGATGCTCCCCTTGGCCACGCCCTCGGCCGGGGGCAGCGCGCCGTGGAAGCTGGCCACACCGCGCAGGTCCGCCCCGGCGTAGGCCATCTGCATCACCGTGGAGCCGCCGAAGCAGTAGCCCATGGCCGCCACCCGGGCCGGGTCCACCTCGGGCTGGCCTTTGAGGATGTCCAATGCCTTGAGCGCCCGCTCCCGCCAGTTCTGGATGTTGGCCTGGATCTGCTTGGACCAGCCCGAGGCTTCGGGCGCGTGGGTGGTGACCATGCCGTCGCCGTACATGTCCGCGGCGAAGGCCACGTAGCCCAGCTCCGCCAGCATGGCGCAGCGCTTCTTCACGTAGTCGTTGAGGCCCCAGAACTCGTGCACCACCATCACAGCGGGCCGTTTGCCCTTCACGGCGTCGTCCAGATAGAGCACGCCTTTGCAGACCGTGCCGCCGTGGCTGTACTCCACCGGGCGGCTGACCACGGCCCCGGAGGCGGGTTGCGCCGCCAGGAGCGCAGCGAGCAGAACAAGGACCGGCAGAGGGGAAAGGCGGGACCGAGCTTCCATGGCGTTGCCTCCTGTTGAGGTGATCGGTTTTCGGCGGCTTCCGTAACTGCAAGCCCGTCATGGGGAGAAAGCGCACCGGGTTTCACCCCGCGCGCCACCCCTGCGGAGGCGGCCAGTGGGCGGGTTCCGGCGCACGGGGTAGCCCCCGTCTGCCTCCACCCTAGAAAGAGTAGCCCACCCCCAAGGAAACAACGGGCAGCACCTGGAACTGGTTCGCGACGCTCCGCACGTCGGAGCGGACCCTCGCTATCGTAGAACCCACACCGGGGACCGCGGGGTTATAGCCCGTGATGGTTATGTCCGCAGGCCCCTGGAACAAGGCCCCCAGCAGGAACTGCAGCCGCCAGTTGCTCCCGGCGTAGAACCAGCCTTGCCAGCCAAGGCCCGCATAGGGGCTGATTATGCTGTACTTGACCCGGGCCACCGGCGCCCCGACGGCAATCCCCGGAACACCCCCGCCGTCGACACTGAAGATGGCGAGCGGGTTGATCGCCGCGGTGGCGTTCACCTCGTTCCAGTTCAGGTACGCTCCGCCGGATATGAACAGATTCTTGGCGAACTGGTTTTCGAACCTGCCTAACGGGTACACGTCCAGGACCGCGCCCAAAGTCGTCATCTTGAAATTGATGCTGAAGTGGACGCCCTTCTCCGACTTGCCGGCGAGATGCCAGTTGACGTCCTCGGCCGCCACTCCGGCGAAGCCCCAGCCCAGGTAGTTGAAGTTGATGCGCGCGCTGATGAAGTCCCCGAATTTATAGCCGACATCGCCCCCCAGGCCCAGGGAGCTGACCTTCGCCACGGCGAATATGCCCAGGTCCGCCGATGCGCCCCCGGCAGAGCCGATACACATTGCGACGCACAACAAAGCCGTCAAAATCTGATTCTTCATCTTGCCACCCCCTGACGTAAAATTTGAATGACGCCTGCATTGAACGGCATGGACCGGGACAAGGCGAACGGGAGGACAAACGGATCACGGCGAAGGCTGCGGCTGGAAGCACCCCGCGGCGCGGCACGGCACCGGCGGCAACCCGGAAAGGCGCGGCAACGGCCTCGCGCCCCGGGGCGCGGCGCCTTGCGGCGTGAAGTGAGAATTGAGCCAATTATTGGCACAACACACGGAGCGAGGACAAGCCTTTTGTGGACCAGGGCGAAGAATTCAACCCGCGAGCGCCGCCAAGGACGGGGTGCGAAACCGGGCGGGGATTCTGAAGGCCTTCTCGAAACACTCGCCGGTGCTGCGGCGGGATGGCGGCAAAGGGCTCCGAACGCCGGTGCGCTCGCCGGGTTACTACGTTTTTACCTTCCGCCCGCAAGATTTTACACCATTTTTACCCCACCCTGGCTATCCCATCCCCATCGGCTCTCATCGGAGGTTTCGATGGACATCCTTCTCGTGGCGCTCATCCTGGCATTGGTCATCGGGCCTTTCGGCCTGATCGGCGTGGTATCCAACCTGGAGAAGAAATAGCCATGGATTCCCTGGCCTTCATCATCGCGGCCGCCCTGTTCGCGTACCTGCTGGCGGCCCTGTGCAAACCGGAGTGGTTCGAATGAAACCGGCCGACCTCATTCAATACCTGTTCTATCTGGCCCTGCTGCTCGGGGCGTCCTGGCCGCTGGGGCTGTACATCGCCCGCGTCTACCAGGACGAACCCTTCGGCCTGGACAGAGCCCTCGGCCCCCTCGAGCGGCTCCTCTACCGCCTCTGCGGCGTCGACGCCTCCCGCGAGATGGACTGGAAGACCTACGCCCTGGCCGTGGTGGCGTTCAACGCCTTGGGGGTCCTGGCGGTCTACGCCATCGAGCGCCTCCAGGGGGTGCTGCCCCTGAACCCCGCCGGGCTTCCCGCCGTGGAGCCCTTCGTGGCCTTCAACACCGCCGTGAGCTTCGCCACCAACACCAACTGGCAGGCCTACAGCGGCGAGGCCACCATGAGCCACCTCACCCAGATGCTGGGGCTCACGGTGCAGAACTTCGCCTCGGCGGCCACCGGAATGGCCGTCATGGCCGCGCTCATCCGGGGCTTGGCCCGGCGGGAGACGGACATGCTGGGCAACTTCTGGCGCGACCTCACCCGGTCCACGCTCTACGTGCTGCTGCCGCTGTCCGTGATTCTGACCGTGGCGCTCGTCTGGCAGGGCGTGCCCCAGACGCTGGACGGCCCTGCAACCGCGAAGCTCCTGGAACCCGCA
>JBKICO010000239.1:0-2545 GCA_046567065.1 Acidobacteriota bacterium | reverse complement strand
GGGAGGAACGCGGCGCGCGCCGAGCCCGGCAGGTTGGCCACCCCGTGGTGCGTGAGCTGCACGGGGGAGGTGTCGGCGGTGCGGAAGGTCACGGCCAGGGAGCCCACGTTGGAGAGCGTGGAGAGCACGGTGTTGCGCCCGTCCAGCTCGGGGTGGGTCATTTCGGAGCGGCGGGCGAAGTCGCTCGCGCTCATGGCGGTCATGCCCGCGCCGAAGGTGTACTCGCCCACGGCCAGGTCCAGCTTGACCTCGTAGACGAAGCGCAGCAGGGACCCGGCGGGCACGTATTCCGGCACCCGGCAGTCGTATTGCAGGGTGTTCTTGCCGAACACGATCACGCCCTTGTCGCTGACCAGCTCCACCCCGGCCACGGGCACTTCCAGAGGCTCGTGCACGCGGTACTCCACGTGGAAATAGGCCGTGCCGCCCTGCTCGAAGGCCCTGGCCGGCAAGCCCTGGGCGTCCAACACGGCCACGCCCAGGCACTCCACCCGGCCGGATTCGGCGCGCCCTGCGCCGGAAATATCAAGAAACGCCGACGGCTCGGGCCAGAAGCCCTCGGTGCCGAAGCCCTCCACCACCGCCCCTTCGGGCAGGGCCGATCCGGGTTCCCCGGCGGAGGCTCCGGCGGCGCGCAGCATGAAGAGCTTCACCGCGTCCATGGCGGAGCCCATGAATATGGTCTGTCCGCGCTCCAGGTAGAGGGCGCGCGTGCAGAACTGGGCCACGTCGTTCATGGCGTGGGAGACGAGCACCACGGCCACGCCCTTGTCCATGAGCGATTGCAGGCGCGCGTAGCATTTCTGGCGGAAGAACACGTCGCCCACGGCCAGGGCCTCGTCCACGATGAGCACCTCGGGCTCCAGGCAGATGGTCACGGCGAAGGCCAGGCGCAGGAACATGCCCGAGGAGTAGGTGCGCACGGGCTGGTCGATGTGCTCGCCGATGTCGGCGAACTCCAGGATCTCGTCCATGCGCCGCTCGGCCACCTTGCGCGGAACACCAAGCACCGCCGCGTTGACGAACACGTTCTGGCGGCCGGTAAAGTCGGGCTTGAAGCCGCTGCCCAGCTCCAGCAGGGCGGCCACGCGCTGGGGCGTCTCCACGCGGCCCGTGGTTGGCGAGAGCACCCCGGCCAGGATCTGCAAGAGCGTGCTCTTGCCCGCGCCGTTGCGCCCGATGATGCCGAAGGCCTCGCCCGGGTTGATCTCGAAGGAGACGTCGCGCAGGGCCCAATGCTCTTTGTAGTAGGTGCGCCCGCCCGTGGCCAGAAGCTGGCGCAGGCGGTCCTGGGGGCGCTTGTAGAGATGGTAGACCTTGCCCAGCCCCTCCGCCACGATGAGCGGGCTTGTGCTGCGTGTTTGTGACCCGCTCATGCGCACACCAAGCGTAGCAGGTTAAAACCATGGATTTTAATTTTGAAAAACATGGTCATGTTTTTCAAAATCAGCACGCTAGAGGACATCGGCGAACACCTTCTTGAGCTGCATGAACCAGGCGAAGCCCAGCAGCGCGAAAACCAGGGCGGCAAGGCTGGTCAGCCCCAGGGCCGTCCAGTCCGGGGTTTGGCCCCAGAGCAGGGTGCGCCGGAAGTGCTCGATGACCACGTGCAGGGGGTTGGCGGCCAGCAGGAAGCGGTAGCGCTCGGGCACGGCCTCCAGCGGGTAGACGATGGGCGTCAGGAAAAAATAGAGCTGCATCACGGCGGTGACCATGTGGCCCACGTCCTTGGCGGCCACGCCGATCGGGGCCAGCCAGAGCCCCAGGCCCGAGGCCAGGAGCGCCAGCGGCACGTAGCCCAGGGGGGCCAGCACCGCCGTCTCCGGGATGCCGTCTCCGGTGACCAGGCGCGCCGCACAGACCAGCCCAAGCGTCAGCAGGGACTGGGCGCACAGGGCCAGGGCAACGCTGACGGGCAGCACCTCCAGCGGGAAGACCACCTTCTTCACGAAGTTCACGTTCTCGGCCATGAGCGTGGCCCCGCGCGCGGCCGACCCGGCCACCACCTCGAAGCAGGCCAGCCCCGCGAGCAGGGCCAGGGCGAACTCGGTGACCCCGCCTTTGCCGCCGCCGCTCCAGGAGGTCTTGAAGACCACGGAGAACACGAAGGTGTACACGCCCAGGGTGATGAGCGGGGTGATGAGGCTCCAGAGCATGCCCAGTTGGGTGCCCTGGAAGCGGCCGGTGAACTCCAGCCGGGTGAACTCGCGCAGGATTTCGCGGTGGCGCAGGAAATGGCGCAAGACTCCCGCGGGCGACGCCAGAGCGAGGCTTTGCCGGATGGTGCTGGCCAGGCTGGCCGGGGGCTGTGCTGCTATGGTCTTTCGCATGAACAGACTTGCTTATTCCACAAAATTGACGCATGTCAACGCGTCGGAGTCCCGCTCATGCCCAAGGTCCTGCGCGTCGGAATCGACGCTAGCCCCCTCGCCTACCCCTTCCGCACCGGCATCGGCCGGTACCTGGAGTCCATCCTGCCGCGCCTGGTGGAGGCCTCCGAGGGGCAGGCCCGTTTCACGCTCTTCGCGGGCAGGCCCTTGGTGAA
>JBKICO010000238.1:2979-9907 GCA_046567065.1 Acidobacteriota bacterium | reverse complement strand
AGTGGTGGAAGTGGCCAAGAAGCTCAAGGAGGCCCACGGGCGCGACGTGCCCGTGATCGCCGCGGGCGGCATCTACACCCACCAGGACATCCTGGACATGCTGGCCATCGGGGCCTCGGGCGTGCAGCTCGGCACCCGCTTCGTGGCCACCCACGAGTGCGACGCCGACCTGCGCTTCAAGCAGGCCTACGTGGATTCCACGCAGGACGACATCCAGATCATCGACAGCCCCCTGGGCCTGCCCGGCCGGGCCATCGTCAGCCCCTTCCTGCGCAACGTCAGCGAGGGGCACACCTCGCCCATCTCCTGTTACTGCAAGTGCATGGCCTCCTGCGGTGTGGAGCAGGCGCCCTACTGCATCAGCCTGGCGCTCATCAGCGCCCAGCGCGGCAACTTCAGGGCGGGCTTCGCCTTCTGCGGGGCCAACGCCTGGCGCGTGGACAAGATCGTCTCCGTGGCCGAGCTCATGCACGAGCTGACCACCGGGGAGACCGCCGACAGCCCGGCGGAATCCGAGCCTCCCGCCCAGACCGGCGGGAGGGCCGGAAAATAATCCCTCCAGCAACATGACGGGGCGGCCTCAAGCCGCCCCGTTTCGTTTCCGGGGTGGCAATGCCGCCCCGGCGTCTCGCCCCGGACGCTTGGGGCAAGGCCACCACACCCCGCCCTTCCCGGAAGATTCCAAAGAGAGCGGGTCCGGCCCCCTGGCGGGCCGGACCCTTCGAGCGCTTGCTCCGTGCGGGCACGGATCAGACGTCGTGCACCTCGAGGTAGACCAAGGTCTGGTTGAGCAACTGGTAGGCGATCTCGCCGAAGGTGATGGGGCCCACGAAGGGGTCCGTCTTCTTGCCCTCGAGCTCGGAGTAGAGGTAGTTCAGGATGCAGTTGCAGGAGAACACCACCCTGTCCTCCGAGAGCTGGCACTTGTTCTCCAGGCAGGCCTTGAAGGCCTCGCCGTAGTCGGCCACGGGCTTGGCGTGCTTGTAGCGGATGCCGGTGAACACGGGGGCGTAGAACTTCACCTCGCCCTCCACCTCGTCGATGCCCTGGAAGCTGATGTTCACCAGGGCCCCGTAGTAGTCCGCCACCAGGGGCAGCCGGGTGTCCAGCTTGTTCTTCACGATGTAGGCCGCGAAGTTGCGCTTCTCGCCGTTGACCAGCACCTCCTTGGCCGCGAACCCGTCCGACGGGAAGGTCAGGATGTCGCCCCCGCCCTGCTCGAACAGGTTGACGATGCCCACCTCGGCAACCTTGCCGGGCTTGAGGGTGGCCTGCAGCACCACCGCCCCCTCCTCCAGCGCGTTGCCGGTCACGCCGTTGAAGACCTTGGGCGTCACCTTGCCCAGGTCGTCCAGGTGCACGCCGGAGATCCAGCCGATGAGGGGGCGCACGCCGAAATCCTTGTAGTTGGGGGCGTTGAGCGCGAAGGACAGGTGGGCCTTGCTCAGCGCCGGGATGATCACCACGCTGAAGCCTTCCTGCGGCCCCTCAGAGTAGACCTTGGCCAGGCCGTTGGCGTCGCGCTCCACGATCTCGACGCTCTGCACCACGCCGCTGACGTCCGTGACGAAGATGCGCTCGCGCGTGGCCAGCCCACCCTCGGCGTGGGAGATGAAGTACGGGATGGTCCCGCCGATCCAGTTGCCTTTGGGGAGCTGGCGCAACACGGCCTCGTCGCCCGCCAGGAGCAGCACGTTCCCCGCCTCGATCAGCTTCGCGGTCTCCGCAACTGTCATGATTTCCTGTTTCATGGCTCCCCCTACCCGAAAATGGTTGTTAAATCTTCCTGTACGGACGGAGAACCGGCGTTCTTGGCGTAGACGTTGTACACCTGTTCGACGCACGACTTGATGTTGGCGGGGGTCGGGTTGTCCTTCACGGAGTGCACCAACCGGCCGAGAAGAATCTTTGCGGCGAGGAACTTGAGCTGGTACGTTTTCTTGCCTGTCACAAGATCGGACCATTGCGGACGCGACATGCTCGGAACTTCCATCCTCGTACCCCCTTATGAGTTGAAACATTACGAAGTACTCCGCCATCATGCGGCAGGAGGCACTGCACGTGGGCACTCCTCGGCCCCTGGCCCGCAGGCGCCCTGGGTTCGAACCAACTGCGGGCCGGGCACCTGCGGCGCGGCCAGGAATCCGCTGACGCCGCAAGTGCCTGACGACTGCAAGGCAACTTCCGCGCCAACGTCACTATCCTGTAATTTCAGGTTGTTAGATAGTTATGCCGCGCTGGATATAGAAAATATGCCCCAGCCTGCACCCTCTGGAGCACCTTCCGGCCGGAGCGAGCAGCTACAAAACGCGGATGAAACCACACTTGTTCTGATATTTCCGGGCACTGACGAATATGTCGCTTTATGACATCCATAAACGCGCCCATGCATCAAAATGACACAGTTGCGGCTCGCCCCATCAGCGGGAGAGGAAAAAAATTCATCCTCCGGGAGGCGGAAATACCGCCGCCCATGTTCGCGGAGCCATGAACGACGGAGCTTGCCGGAAAATAGGAGCGGCGATGCGGGGCGGCTGCGGGCGGGCCCCATGGAAGGGTTCCCGGGGAGATCATGCGGGGATTACCGGAAGAGAGCCGCTGGAGGCATTCAGACCGGTCTATTGGGTGACTGGTTCCGGACGCGAGCCGGGAACGGTTGGGCGGTACCCGGGAGCCGCTAACGGGCGGGGCGAAGCGGCCCTGCCGCGGCCTTCCGCACGAGGCTGGGCTACGCCCGGAGACGGGCCGACCGCCCAGTTCCGGGTTCCCGCGCAAGTGGACGCTCCCCCGGTGGCGGGCGGTCGAGCCGCCTTGCACCGGTAACGAACGAAGGGCCGCACTCCGGCGGACTCACAGGAGTCCGCCGGAGCGCGGCCCGATTATATGTCGAGGCGTCCGGGATAGTCCGGAGCCCTCCGGGGCCGGCCCGCTCCGGCTTACATCCCGGCCTTGGCCATGTAGTCGATCAGGTCCGCCACGCGGCAGGAGTAGCCCCACTCGTTGTCGTACCAGGAGATGATCTTGGCCAGGGTGCCGTTTTGCACCGTGGTGTACTCGGCGTCCACGATGCTGGAGTGCGGGTCGCCCTTGAAGTCGGAGGAGACCAGGGGCTTCTCGCAGTAGTCCAGGATGCCGCTCAGGCGTCCGGTGGCGGCCTCCTTGAGTTTGGCGCGCAGTTCCTCGGTGGTGGTTTCGCGCTCCAGGTCCACCACGAAGTCCACCACGGAGACGGTGGGCGTGGGCACGCGCAGGCTGAAGCCGCTGAACTTGCCCTTGAGCTCCGGGATGACCAGGGCCACGGCCTGGGCCGCCCCCGTGGAGGTGGGGATGATATTCAGGCCCGCCGCGCGGGCGCGGCGCAGGTCCTTGTGGGGCAGGTCCAGGATGCGCTGGTCGTTGGTGTAGGAGTGCACGGTGGTCATCATGCCCCGGACGATGCCGAAGCTCTCGTGCACCACCTGGGCCACGGGGGCCAGGCAGTTGGTGGTGCAGGAGGCGTTGGAGATGATGTGGTGTTTGGCCGGGTCGTAGGCGTGCTCGTTGACGCCCAGCACGATGGTGATGTCCTCCTGCTTGGCCGGGGAGGTGATGATGACCTTCTTGGCCCCGCAGTCGCGGTGCACCTGGGCCTGCGGGCCGGTGCGGAAGATGCCGGTGGACTCCACCACCACGTCCACGTCCAGGTCGCCCCAGGGCAGCTGCTTGGGGTCGCGCTCGGCGTAGTTGCGGATCTTCCAGTCCCCCACCACCATGTTGCCGTCCACCACGGAGGCGTCCACGCTCAGGCGGCCGTAGTTGGTGTCGTAGCAGAGCAGGTGGGTGTTGGTGGCCACGTCGAAGAGGTCGTTGATGGCCACGATCTCCATGGTGTTCCTGTGGCGTTCCAGAACGGCCTTGAGCACCTGGCGGCCGATGCGGCCGAAGCCGTTGATGGCGATGCGCACTTTTTTCATGGTCGGCCCCCTTACAGGTCGTGGATGGCGTAGGTGGTTTCGGCCAGGAGTTCGTAGTCGGTCTTGAGGGCCTGGTGCAGCCTGGCGTTCTCGATGGCGATGGCGCTCAGGTTGGCGATGGCCGAGGCGAAATCCACCTCCACGGGGGTGAAGTCGCGCACGGTGTTGGAATAGACGCGCATCACGCCGATGGGCTTGGCCCCCACGGTGAGCGGTAGCACCAGCACGGAGGCGATGTCCTCCTTGCGGGCGGCCTCGGGGTACTGGAAGCGGGCATCGCTGCGCACGTCCTTGACCTGGACGGGCTTGCCCGCCAACACCTCCTGGTCCAGCCCGCTCTTGGCCACCTCGATTGGCCCCTTGCGCAGGTAGCCCGCCGAGAGGCCCCAGGCCGCGCTGGCCAGCAGGGTCTTGCCTTTGCGGTCAAGCAGGCGGATGGTGCAGGCCTTGGCCTCCAGGGCCCTGGCGGTCTGCTCCACGATGCCCGCCAGCACCGTGGCCGGCTCCAGGCTGGAGTTGATAACCTTGGCCACATCGTACAGCGTGCGGTAGAATGTGCATTCCTTTTCGCTCATGCCGTTTCCTCCAGGCGATGTAGTCGGCGCCGCTTTCCGTGACGGGCCGTTCGGATTCCGCCTCCCCTATGCCTGAAGCACCATATTCAGGCAAACACTTCCATCGTGAGGCAGGCGTTGCATGTACGCGGTGGAACCGCGCAACGCCGCACCGGGCTTAGGCCCCGCCCTTCACGTAACATTTCGAAGTCGTTTGCATTAATTTTCAATGACGGGCGCGCGGCCCGCCCGGGCCAGCCCCGGGGCCGCGCCTCCCGCCCGCCCCCGCTTGACAAGAGCGCCGCTTGCGTTGATTGAACGCGATATCGGCACGTTAGCCCAAACCGTCGGCCCGGGCAGGAAAGCATGGACTCCAGCATGAGCCGCATCGGCGGCCGGCTCCTCTTCGACAAAAAGGACTATGCCCTGCTGGGCATCGTGGCCGACGTGCTGGGCCGCGAAGCCTACTCCGGCTTCAAGCATCTGCTCACCCACTACCTGCACCCCAGGGGCATCAAGGAGCTGGCGGCCTCCCAGGCGCTGCGCATGGCCTACGCCGCGGCAAACCTGCTGGGCTCGCTGGAGATCGGCAAGGCGCACGATCGCATTGTGGCCCTGCGCGCCCTGCACGACGAGGTGATGAACGCCTCCGTGACCTACCTGCGGCGCAACACCGCCCGCGTGCTCATGCAGGTCATGAAGGAGCTGGTGCGCGAGCGCGACCCCCAGCGCCAGCTCGAGCTGGCCCATGACTTCCGCATGGCCGCCACGGGCAAGGCCCGCATCATCGCCCGGCTGCTCAAGCGCTACCACCTGCTGCTCATGCCCGAGGACTGGGTGCAGCTCTGCTTCGACAACCACGTCCACGACGCCAACACCAAGGGCCGCAAGTCCGCCACGCACCTCATCATGGACGCCTGGATCAAGGGCATCCGGCACCTCACGGTGATCTACTACAACTTCGTGCAGCCCGACGTGGCCGAAGAACTGCTGGCGGCCGCCGAGGTCATGGGCATCACCGTGCGCGTGGGCATCGAGTTCAACACCCGCCACGGCTCCCGCCAGGTCAAGATCATCTGGGTGCCGCGCGGCTTCGCGGGGCCGGGCGAGTTCGTGGACTTCCTGCGCGAGCCCGCCATCGAGGCCTTCATGCAGCAGGGGCGGCAGCTCTCGCTGTTGCAGCAGGAGCAGTTGCTTGGAGTGCTGCGCGAGTTCAACGAGTCCGTGCTGCCGGATTTCAACGCCTATTTCGGCCTCGCCATGCAGCCCCTGGACGTGGAGGGCTTCTTCGCCTCCGTGGGCGCGGGCCAGCCCTCGCTGGACCACCTGGGCAAATACGTGCACGCCGCTCTGCTGCCGCACCTGCGCGGGCGCGTGGAGGAGCTCCAGGCCGAATACGCCTCGGCCGACGCCGAGGAAAAGCGCCACATCGAGTCCCTCGTGGAGGAAATGAACGTCCTGGACGCCGAAGCCGTCACGGACGACTACCTGGAGCAGCTCGTCTCCCCCCTGCGGCACGAGAACGGCGAATGCGGCCACCCGGCCATCTACTGCCCCCTGCACACGCCCGTGAGCCTGCTGGACGCCGTGGGCGCCCTGCGCGTGGGCAACCGCTTCATCCTGAACCTCTGCGGCCTGAGCCCCGATTCCGTGCTGGAGATCCTGGCGGACTGCGGCGGGCGCATCACCCACCTGGAGGTGGTGAACCTCAAGAACGTGGCCCTGGGTCTCGTGGAGGACACCCCGGCCATCGCCAACCTGCTCCAGGTCATCAACAGCCCCAGCGCCATAGCGCTCAAGCACTGGATCATGGCCAGGCTCGCGGCCCTGGAGGCCGACGGTTCGCCCGAGGCAGCCGCCACGAGCGCCAACCTCTGGCGCATCCTGGAGACCGTTTCCTCCTTCCACGCCCAGTACCGCAGCAGGCCCCTGCGCACCTCCATCGGGACCGACTCCACAGGGCAGTCCTGCCGGGGCTTCGGCATGGGCCTCGTGGCGGACCAGACCCTGCCTCCCCCGGCCCAGGCCGAGCTGCGCCGCGGCAAGCCCGCCACGAGCCGGGTCATGACAGTGGGCATGACCGTGGAGCCGCACCTGGTGTTCGAGCCGCGCGAGAGCTCGCACCCCTGGCTGAACACGCTCTACGCCCTGGCCCGCAGGAGCGAGTCCCTGCGCTTCCTGGGCTACAAGGCCCAGCGGGAGTTCCGCTACCGCGACTTTCACCCGGTGGCCCGGGGCGAAAGCAACATCTCCATCCTGGGCGGCACCAAGAAGGACTGCGGCAACAACCTGAGCCTGGCCCCCCGGCGGGAGTCGGCCCGGCGCGCCCTGCCCGGCCCGGCCTACCTGAACAACAGCCTCAAGAACGTGCTCAAGGTGCTCTGCGGCTTCATCCCCGCGTTCATCACCTTCATCCTCACC
>JBKICO010000238.1:0-2969 GCA_046567065.1 Acidobacteriota bacterium | reverse complement strand
CTGGTTCGGCATCACCGGGGTGCGCAACGTGATCCAGTCCGTGCTGGGGGGCGGCGGGCTCTCGCGCACGCCGCTGCTCAAGTGGAACGACTACGTGAGCTGGAGCAGGCTCTCCGACTCGCTGTTCTACACCGGCTTCTCCGTGCCCCTACTGGACTTCTTCGTGAAGACGCTCCTGCTGGAGAAGACCTTCGGCATCACCGTGGGCACCAACCCCACGGCGGTCTACGCCATCATGGCCTTCGTCAACGGCAGCTACATCTGCACGCACAACCTGTTCAGGGGCCTGCCGCGCTCGGCCGCGTTCTGGAACCTGCTGCGCAGCGTGCTCTCCGTCCCCCTGGCCATGCTCTTCAGCGCCACGGTGGGCTGGCTTTTGACCATGGCCGGGGAACCGGCCGTGGCGGCCATCCTGCAGCAGTGGGCCGCGGTGATCTCCAAGCTGGCCTCGGACAGCGTGGCCGCCGTGATCGAAGGCCTGGCCGACCGGGGCAACAACATGCTCCTGCGCCTGCACGACTACACCGCCAAGCTGCGCCAGGTGATGGCGGTGCACGAACGCCTGGAGGTGCTCTACCCCCGGCGGGACGTGCTCCAACTGCTGGCCGACCCCAAGCGCTTCGTGGAGGAGCTCATCCGGGACCAGCCCGAACTGGCCAACGCCATCATCGTCAACTCACTGGACTTCCTGTATTTCTGGATGTACCAGCCCCGGGCGCGCGGGGCCTTGGCCCGCACCCTGAAGGAGCTGGACCCGCAGGCCAGGCGGATCTTCATCTCCTCCCACTATGTGCTGCTGTGCAAGCGGGAGATCAGCCAGTTGTTCCTGGACGGGCTTCTGGGCAAGAACTTCTCCAAGGGGCTGGCCTTCTACCTGGAATACGCCGACGGCTACCTGGACGCCGTGCAGCGCCTGGCCCAGCGCCTGGACCCGGCGGGCGCGAACGGCCAGGGACGGGCCATCGGCGTTCAAGACAGAACCGCCCCGCAGACCTGACGCGCCCGGCCCGCAGGAGAGCACCATGACCATCGACCTCGCAGCGCTCCTCCAGGAGCAGCCCATGCTGCTCTTCTTCGCCGTGCTGGCCTGCGGCTACGGCCTGAGCAGGATATCGCTGTGGCACATCCAGCTCTCGGCCCCGGTGGGGGTCATGATCGCGGGCATGGCCTTCGGCCACCACGGCTTCCAGGCCCCGCCCATGCTGCAGGAGATCGGCTTCATCCTGTTCATCTACTCCATCGGCATCACCGCCGGGCCTCGCTTCTTCAACATCTTCCTGGCCGACGGCCCGCGCTACATGGCCCTCACGGTCATGGTGGGCCTGCTGGCGGCGGGCACGGCCTACGCCCTGGGGCACGTGTTCGGTTTTTCCGCCCCGACCGCGGCGGGCCTGATGGCGGGCACGCTCACCAGCTCCCCCACCCTGGCCGCCGCGCAGGAGGCCCTGCGCCAGGCCGACCCCAACTCCGGCCCGGCCCTGGTGAAGATGGGTTCGGCCTATCCCCTGGCCTACATGGTGGGCCTGTTCAGCGTGCTGGCCCTGATGCGCTACGCGCCCATGCTCCTGCGGGTGGACCTGGCCCAGGAGGCCATGTCCCTCTCCCGGGAGCGCCGCTACCGCGAGGACACGCTCGACACCCAGGAGCAGGCCTCCCCCCCGCCGCAGCTCCGCGCTTTCGAGGTGCGCCGCGCGGACGTGGCCGGGCACTCCTTCGAAAGCAGCGACCTCTGCCGGGGCGGGCACTGCGTGCTCCAGGCCGTGAAGCGCGAGGGTGCGGTGTTCCAGCCCGAGCCCGGCATGGCCCTGGCCGAGGGCGACGTGGTGGCCCTCTCCGTGCCGGTGGACCGCGTGCCCCTCATGGCCGAGCGCATCGGCCCCGAGGTCATCGACCTGGACCTGCTCTCTGACTCCATCGACACCGTGGACATCATCATCGCCAACGACGACGCCGCCGGGCGCAGCCTGGGCGAGCTCACGGTGATCCCCCGCCAGGGCTGCACGCCCACGCGCCTGGTGCGCTCGCACATCCCCATCGCGCCCAGGCCCGAAATCGTGCTGGAAAAGGGCGACCTGCTCACCGTGGCCGGGCTGCGCCACCGCCTGGACGCGGTGGTCAAGGCCCTGGGCTTCGTGGAGCGCACCGTCATCGAGACGGACCTGATCGCCTTCGTCATCGGCGTGGCCCTGGGCCTGGGCCTGGGCGCGGTGAAGTTCAAGATGGGCGAGGTGACGGTGGGGCTGGGGCAGGCCGGGGGGCTTCTGGTGATGGGGTTGATCTTCGGCTATTCGCGCTCGGTCTCGCCCACGTTCGGGCGGGTGCCCCCGGCGGCCAGGTGGATCATCTCGGAGCTTGGGCTGATGTTCTTCATGGCCTGCGTGGGCCTCAAGGCGGGCCAGGGCGTGCTGGACGCCCTTCTGACCATGGGGCCGGAGCTGCTGATCAGCGGAGCGGCCATCGCGGCGGTGAGCCTGTTCGGCGGGGTGGCCTTCGGGCGGCTCGTGCTGCGCATGAACTACGCCCTGCTCTTCGGGGCCATGGCCGGGGCCATGACCTCCACGCCGGGGCTCAAGGTGGTCACCCAGTCGGCGCGCAGCACCCTGCCCTCGCTGGGCTACGCGGGCACCTACACCCTGGCCAACGTGCTGCTGACACTTCTGGGCGCGCTGCTGGTGCGGCTGTAGCAGCCTGTTGAAAAATTCCCGCTGGCTGCGTAGCTCCGAAAAAGTCAAACCCTCGCGTATGCCAAATACGCATCGGCCTTGACTTTTTCGTGCGCCTTGCCAGCGGGCTTTTTGAACAGGCTGCAAGAATCGCCTTTTGCAACAGGCCACTAACCACACGGGCGGTCAATGCATGGACGCAGCGTTCTTCGGACTCGGCCCCAGGCAGGACCGCGCCCGGCAGCAGCTTGACCGGCTGGCGGCGAACCCCCCGCAAGTGCTCGTATTGGAGGGCGGACTGGCTCC
>JBKICO010000237.1:0-2960 GCA_046567065.1 Acidobacteriota bacterium | reverse complement strand
GGCTCATGCTCCAGCAGGACAAGCCCGAGGACTTCGTGATCGCCACCGGCGTGCAGTACAGCGTGCGCCAGTTCATCGAGGCCGCCGCCGAGGAGCTCGGCATCCCGATCCGCTTCGAGGGCCAGGGCGTGGACGAAAAGGGCTACCACGCCGAGACCGGGCAGTGCCTCGTGGCCGTGGACCCGCGCTACTTCCGCCCCACCGAGGTGGAGACCCTGCTGGGCGACCCGGCCAAGGCCAAGGAGAAGCTGGGCTGGGTGCCGCGCATCACCTTCAAGCAGATGGTTGCCGAGATGATCCAGGCCGACCTGCGCGACGCCGAACGCGACAGCCTCTGCAAGACCCAGGGCTTCAGGACGTACGACTTCCACGAATAGCGTTCATGAAGAGAAATTAATCTTCGCCACCAGGCCCCGGGTCCCCTGACCCGGGGCTTTTTCATTGTCAGTACAAAGGGATGGCCGAAAACGCCCCGCTCGCTAGCAACCAAAATCTTACAGTTTATTATGATTTGCCTCCAGGATGCAACAAGCTTATATTTCCGCCACGCAGCAACCTCTGGAGCCAAGTATGAGCAGTATCGCGCGGAATCAGAGCCAGACCTGTTCGCCCCTCCCTCTCCCACTCCTCATGCTGACGGGCATACTGGCGGCCTCCCTTTTCGTGTTCGCGTCCGCCCCCGCGCGGGCCTACACCTTGCCCGACACCGGGCAGACCCAGTGCTTCGACAACAGCACCTCCTCCATCGTCTGCCTGTCGCGCGGCAAGCCGTTCTCCGCGCAGGACGGCAACTTCCGTGGTCCGCAGCCCAAGTTCACCGACAACGGCAACGGGACCGCCACCGACACCTTCACCGGCCTGACCTGGCAGATCGACGCGGATACCAGCGGTGTCGAAGGCAAGAGCTGGGAAGACGCGGCGAACACCTGCTCAGAACTGAACCTGGGCGGCACGGGCTGGCGGCTGCCCACCCAGCAGGAGCTGTTGAGCACGCTCAACCTCGGCGTCTGGCCCACCACCTCGCTTCCCGGCCCCCAGGCCGATCCGGCGCCCTACTGGTCCTCCACCCCGGTTTCAGGCGACCCCACCCAGGCATGGGGCGTCGATTTCTCCACCGGCAAGTCCGAACGCTACACCCAGGCCGACTCCTACAGCGTGCGCTGCGTCAAAGGCGCGGCCCTGCCCGGCCCCAGCCTGACCGACAACGGCAACGGCACCATCTCCGACGCTACCACCGGGCTGATGTGGGAGAAGACCGGCAGCGCCTCCCCCTCCTACTGGCAAAACGCCTTGGATGAATGCACCCGCCGCACCACCGGCGGCTACAAGGACTGGCGTCTGCCCAACCGCCGGGAGCTGTTGACCATCACTGATTACAGCCTCTCCGGCTCGGCCCTGCCCGCTGTTTTCACTCCCAGCACCAACATGTTCTGGGCCAGCACGACCTATAACACCTATTCGCCCTATGCCTGGCGGGTCTCCTTCAGCGACGGGTTTTCAGATGGTTACTGGAAAATCACTCAAGACCCGCCGCTCCACTACACACGCTGCGTGCGCGGCGGCAGTTGGACCTACACCCCCATGGCCGGGCTGCCCGGAGTGCTGGCCATCCTTGTGAACCAGTAGGTTCCGGAAGATTCAGCGGAATGAGGCCGGCGCGCGCGAGCGTGCCGGCCTTTTTTGCGGCCTCCCCCATACCGTGTGCGGGCCACGCCAGGACGAAATCCGGTTGGCTGGCTGCCGGTTCGGCCGGCGGTCCGTTCAGCAGGCGCGCATCCGCACCGTTGCCTGCACCGGCCGGAGCGGGCATGTTGCACCGGGTGCGCCCGGCCCGGCGCTAGGGCAGGCCGCACCCCAAAACAAAACAGGGACGGAATCCAGGCATGCGCGACTGGTTGCGGAACTACCCCATCGCCCACCGGGGCCTGCACGACAACGCCAGCGTGGCCGAGAACTCGCTCACGGCCTTCGAGCGCTGCGCCGGAACCGGCATCCCCATCGAGCTGGACGTGCGCCTGACCGGGGACAGCCAGGTCGTGGCCTTCCACGACAAGGGGCTCACGCGGGCCTGCGGGGTGGATGGGTTGCTGCGCGAGCGCGCCTACGCGGGTATCTCAGGTTTCGGCCTCTTCGGCACACGCGACACCATCCCCCTGTTCTCCGAGGTCCTCCGGCTCGTCGCCGGGCGCTCGCCCCTGCTGGTGGAGCTGAAAGGGGACGGCCCGCCCGGGCTTCTGGAGGAGCGCGTGGCCGCCCTGCTGGACGGCTACGCCGGGCCGTTCGCGGTGCAGGCCTTCAACCCCCTTTCAGTATTGTGGTTCCGGCGGTACAGGCCGCATTTTCTGCGTGGTCAATTGGTCTACGATTATGCCGACAAATCCTTGAAGCACCCGCTCCGGAGCTTCGCCTACCGCAACATGCTGCTGAACTGCGTGACGCGGCCGCACTTCGTGGCCGTGGACATAAACATGCACGCGGGTTGGCGGCTCAACTGCCTCCTACGCCTGCGGGAGAGGATGCCGGTGCTGGTCTGGACAGCCCGCACCCGCGAGCAAAGGAAGTTCTGCACGGCCCACGGGTTCAACCCGATCTATGAAGAGGTTCGGCCCGAGGGCGGGGTTGCGGAAGTGGAGGAGGGGGAGGATTGAGCCCCTTGATCGACAATTGAAAAGGCCCGGACGGCATCGCCGTCCGGGCCTTTTGATTTTCGGCGCGTTTTCGCACAGGGATAATCTGGCCGATCAGCAACAGCCCCTATTCGGGGTCCAGGGGGATGATCCCCCTGGCGGGGCGCGGGGCAGCGCCCCGCTCTCTCCGTTGCGGACTGTCGCTCCCTACCCCGCCACTCTCTTCAACCTCTTCAGCACCCGCTCCTTCCCCATGGCCTCCACCATCTCGAACAGGCCGGGGCTGGCGGTTCTGCCGGTGAGGGCCACGCGCAGGGGCTGGGCGACCAGCTT
>JBKICO010000236.1:0-3587 GCA_046567065.1 Acidobacteriota bacterium | reverse complement strand
GCGGGCCTTCCGCGATATTACGAGCAGGCCCGCCGCCCTGGTGATGACCAGCGGCAACATGAGCTCCGAGCCCATCTCCCTCGGCAACCGCGAGGCGCTTTCGCGGCTCAAGGCCATAGCGGATGTTTTCCTGCTGCATAACCGCGACATCCTGGTGCGCACGGACGACTCCGTGCTGCGCCTGCTTCCATCTGCCGGGGGCGGCTTCGAGCGTCAGTTCCTGCGCCGGGCGCGGGGTTTCACGCCTTCGCCGGTGTTCCTGCCCCGCAAGGGGCCGAGCGTGCTGGGCGTGGGGCCGGAGCTCAAGAACACGGTCTGTTTGACCAAGGGGAACCAGGCCTTCGTCAGCCAGCACATCGGAGACATGCACAACATGGAGACGGCGGCCTTCCACAAGGAGGTCATCGCCCACCTGGAATCCATCCTGCAGGTCAAGCCAGAGGCCGTGGTGGCCGACCTGCACCCGGACTACCTCTCCACGCGCTACGCCCTGGAGGAGAGCGGGCTGCCGGTGATCCGGCTCCAGCACCATTTCGCCCACGTGTTCGCGGCGCTGGCCGAGCACCGCCTGGAGGAGCCCGTGCTGGGCATCGCCCTGGACGGCTCGGGCTACGGCGGGGACGGCACCATCTGGGGCGGGGAATTTCTCTACGTTGACCCGGCGAAGATGGTCATGGAGCGCGTGGGTCGCTTCCAGCAGGTGCCCCTGCCCGGCGGCGAGGCGGCGATCCGCCAGCCTTGGCGCATGGCCGCCGCTTACATGGACGCCCTGGGCCTCGCGCCCGACCCTGGCGCGCATCCCTGGCTGCGCGGGCGCGAGCAGGCCCTGGCCACCTTGCGTTCCATGATCGCCAAGGGCGTCAACAGCCCGCTCACCAGCAGTTGCGGCAGGCTCTTCGACGCCGTGGCCGGACTCATGGGCCTATGCCAGGAGGTCAGCTACGAGGGGCAGGCCGCCATCCGCCTGGAGCACGCGCAGGACATGGCCGAAACCAGGCCCTACGCCTGCGGCTTCATTGATGGCGGCGGGATGCTCGAGTTGGGGACGCTGGAACTTTTCCGCCAGGCGGAGGAGGATTTCGCCCGTGGAGAGCGCCCAGGCGTTATCAGTAGACGCTTCCATCTGGGCCTGGCGCATGGCCTGGCCGCAACCGCGGAAGAGCTAAGCAAACGCACTAATGCCCGGCAAGTTGTTATCAGCGGAGGTGTGTTCTGCAATGCCTCCTTGACTGTAGCCTTATCCAGGTTACTATTACAAAGGGGCATAAAATGCGCGGCCATGAATCAGACACACCCCGGCGACGGGTGTATTTCACTGGGTCAAGCGTACTACGGCAGCCTGCTTGTACAAAAATAAAATACACGACCCGAACGGTCGGCTTTCGACTCACCAAAAAGGAAAGTAGCGTTAACAATATTCTAAAAACTTTACATTTTGTTCATCCTGTCTGTAAGTAGGTACGAACTCACCCTTGGGCTTGTTCTTAAATAGTATTTGCAAACAGTAGGTTCCGAATAAACTGCGTAAAACCCTCCACTCAAAGGGAGGGAAACCCTCCTTTTTTTGCTTGCGCTTTTCCGAAGGCCATATATATGTGCTTGTACACCACGGTGCACCCCATACGGAAGCCGCCACAAGCGGCCAGCGTCTGGCGATCTTCTGCACCAGTCCTGGGCGGCTCCGTTCGGCCACCCTCGCCTCCCGTCCAGGGCACCGGCAGCAGCCTACGTAATGATGTACCCTATCAACTCTCACGGACGTGTGGCGGCGGCGGGGTAGGCATCATTGGATCAACAGCATGCTCCTTGCTTTAAGGGAGCTTAGAGGTGAAACATGTACAACGCATTCGACGAAGCTCTTGAAAGAATCAAGCGCGCCACGGGCGCCCGCACCCAGGTCGACCTGGCGGCTATCCTCGGCATCCGCCAGTCCAGCATCTCCGACGCCAAGCGGCGTCAATCCATCCCCGCTGACTGGCTGCTCAAGCTTTATCGCAGCCACGGCCTCAACCCCGACTGGATCACCTCCGGCGAGGCCCCCCAGGTTCTTCGCGAAGGCATGGCCCTGCCCGTGGGGCTCATGGAGCCCGGCGCCAGCTACGGCTCGGACAAGCCCAAGTCCCGCGCGGTCACGGTCAGCTCCATGACCGGCATCATCGCCGAGGACGGCTCCCTGCAGGAGAAGCCCATCGAGATGATCGCCATCCCCGAGGCGTTCATCTGCCCCGGCCAGACCATCTTCAAGATGGAGCACCAGAACATGGAGCCCATCGTGCGGCGCGGCGCCTACATCGGCGTCAACAAGGACCAGCGGCAGCTCCGCTCCGGCGAAATCTTCGCCGTGTCCGTGCCCAACGAGGGTTTCGTGGTGCGCCGCCTGTTCAACGACTTCGAGAACAACAGGGTCATCCTGCGCAGCGAGAACCCCGCCTACAAGGACCAGTCGCTCAAGGCCGAGGACATCGTCGGCAACATCATCGGCCGCGTCTGGTGGGTGCTGCAGGAACTCTAGGCCGCCCGCCCTCTCAACGGATGTCGAAAGCCGCCCCTCGGGGCGGCTTTTTTGTTTCCATATCACAAACGAATATCGAATTTTCGCACAGCAACCCGATATCATCCACCTGCGACGACATGTATTAGAACTTCTACTTGCAGCCACAAATATATGATGCTATTTTTCAGATCGTAGTACCGTATATAGATTGGCACAAGGAGTCGGAGAATGTCCCCTCACACCAAATTTCCCGGGCCCGGCGGAAAACACGGAGCCGTGCAGGGCCAAAGCGAGTTCACACTCGGTTACGAGCGCATCGTCCAGGCCCTAGGCCTCTCCTCCCAGAGCGACCTGGCCATCACGCTGGAAATAAGACAGTCGAGCATTTCCGACGCCAAAAGGCGCGGCGTCATCCCCGGGGAATGGGCCCTCAAGCTCTACCGGCGCTTCGGGCTCAACCCCCGCTGGGTGTACGACGGCCTCCCCCCCGTCTTCCTGACCAAGCCCTCTCACTCCGGAGCTCCAGAAGCCGGCTGGAGCGCATCCCCGCAGGAATCCTCCTTCCTGCTGCGCTACCCCCCCGACTCGCTCCTGGCCATGCGCGTGGAGGATGCGTCCATGGAGCCGCTGATCCATCGCGACGCCTACGTCGGAGTGAACACCAAGGACAAGACTCCTGTCGACGGCGGGCTCTTCGGCCTGATGCTCCCCATGGAAGGATTCTGCGTGCGCAGGCTGCGCCTGGAAAACCGCAAGCCCGTGGTGCTGGTCACGGCGGACAACGCGTCCATCAAGGCGCAGCACCTTGCAACGGACGCGTTGGCCGGGGCGATGCTCGGCCGGGTGGTCTGGGTGATGCACCGCCCCTGAGGCCGCGCAGGCCGGAAGAATGGCCCAGCTCGCCCCCATTTCCGGAGTTCGCGCCCGTGGCGCACCCATATCATCTTCATTCCCCATACCCGCCACCGAACAAGACTCCGCCGACAGCCCCTCCCGCGCGCCTCCTCCAGGACGCGGCCTGGCCAGGGCGCCATCCCCCGCCGCAGCTGACAGGCCCCCCGGGCATGCGCCCTGCCCGGGCGAGACAAACCCG
>JBKICO010000235.1:0-3961 GCA_046567065.1 Acidobacteriota bacterium | reverse complement strand
CCCAGGCGCTCCGCGAACTCCACGCCCGAGAGGGTGGGCATGTCGAAGTCGGTGACCACGATCTCCACATCTCCGACGGAGTGGGCCAGGTAGTTCAGGGCCTCCTGCGCGCCGCTCTTGGCCGTGACCGTGTAGCCCATGAGTTCGAGCACCCGGGGGATGACCTTGAGCTGGTCCTCGTCGTCCTCCACGAAGAGCACGTGCTCGTGGCCCTGGCGCATGGGGGCCGCCAGAGGCAGGGCGATCTTGGCGCGGCCGACCTCCTCCAGCTTGGGCAGGAAGATTTCGAAGCTTGTGCGTTGCCCGGGCTGGCTGGAGACCTTGAGCGCCCCCCGGTGCGACTTGACGATGCCGTGCACCACAGCCAGGCCCAGGCCTGTGCCCTCGCCCTTGGCCTTTGTGGTGAAGAAGGGGTCGAAGATGCGGTCCATGATCTCGGGGGGGATGCCGGGGCCGTTGTCCGTCACCGAGATGCGAAGATAGCGCCCCGGCTGGATGGAGAACACCTCGGCCCCAACCTCGTCGAAATCGGTTTCGTCAAGCTCGATGGACATGTGCCCGCCCGCCTCGCGCATGGCCTGGAAGGCGTTGGCGCACAGGTTCATGACGATCTGGTGCAGTTGGGTGGGGTCGGCGAAGGCCATGGCCGGATGCACGCTGATGCGCTCGTTGAGCGAGATGGAGCGCGGCAGCGTGGCAGAGAATATGGCCAGGGCCTCGTGCACCACCTCGGCCACGTCGGTGGCCGTGAAGCCCTCCTGCGTGGGGCGGCTGAAGGCCAGGATCTGTTTGACCAGCCGCGCGCCGCGCCGGGCGGCCTTGAGGGTGCGCTCCAGGTCCAGGGCGGTGTCGGAGTCGTCGGAGATGTCCATGAGCGCAAGCTCGGTGGAGTTGATGATGGAGGTCAGGATGTTGTTGAAATCATGCGCGATGCCGCCCGCCAAGGCGCCTATGGCCTCCATCTTTTGCGACTGGAGGAGCTGCTTCTCCAGGCTCATCTTGGCCGTCACGTCCTCGGCGGTGCCCAGGATGCCCACCACGTTGCCCGCGCCGTCGTAGAGGGGCACGATGGTCATCTCCAGCACCACGGGCTCGCGCCCGGGCAGGTTGAGTATCCACTCCCTGCGGTGGATGGAGTGGCCGGAGGCCAGCACCCTGCGGTTGATCTCCTCCGAGGCCTTGGCTTCATCCTCCGGCAGGAGTTTGTTGAGCCTGCTGCCCACGATCTGCTCCGCCCCTTCCAGGCCGAAGAAATCCAGGAAGGAGCGGTTCACGCCGATGAAGTTGAGGTTTCTGTCCTTCCAGTAGACGAGCTGCGGGATGTTGTTGAGCACGGTCTGCAGCATCGTCTGGGACTGGCGCAGGGCTTTCTCCGCCTCGCGCCTGAGGGTGATGTCCTGGATGGCCTCCACCACGCCCGCGATCTCGCCCTTGGCGTCGAGGTAGGTGGCCTTGCTGACGATGACGCCGTGGGGGCTGCCCGCGGCGTCGAGCATGTCCGTCTCGAAGCTGATGACCCCGGGCCGGGCCAGCAGGTTGCGCTCGGCCGAGTCGAAGCGGGTGGCCAGGGGGTGCACCGGGTTGCCCAGCAGTTGGTCGCGCTCCACGCCGAACCACTTCTCGAAAGCCAGGTTGCAGCCCAGGTAGCGGCCGTCCACCCCCTTGTAGGAGAGGGGCAGGGGGATGGTGTCCATGAGGATGCGCAGAAAGGAGAGCTGGTTCTTGATCTGCAGCTCCACGGAACGCTTCTGCAGGATGGAGGTGACCAGCAGCACCATGATGAACACCAGGAAGAAGAAGCCGGAGAGGCCGAACCAGACGATGTGCTTGTTGATGGTGTAGAAGCTCAGGGGCTCGTTGATGAGCGTGGAGCCGAAGGGCAGCTTGATCTGCGGGATGCCGAAGCGCTTGAGCGCCTTGTAGTCGAACATGTATGGGTCGTCGAAGGTGTCGACCACCTTGATCTTGGTGGGCGGCTCCCCGGCGAGCACCTGCAGGGCCATGTTCGCGGCCAGCGCGCCCTCGCCCTCGCCCGAGTGCAGTTTGCCGCCGATGATGCCGTGGCCCAGCATGAACTGCCAGGCGCTGTTGATGGCCACGGGCAGCTTGGCCGAGAGGATGTCGCAGACGTCCTCCACGGAATAGACCTGCCCATCGTCGTGCAGGTAGATGGGCACCAGGTAGACCATGTCGCGCTCGGTGAGGTTCTTGGTCTCCTCCAGAACCTCGTTGAGGGTGCGCACCGTGATGCACTCCAGCGCGAAGTCGGTCTTGAACTCCGCAGCCGCCCGCAGCAGTTGCTTCTGGATGGCCTGGCCCGTCAGGGAGTAGTCCGTGACCACGATGACGCGGCGCACGTCCGGCAGGAGCTCCCGCAGGAGCTTGAAGTTCGCCTTGAAGTCCGGGTTCTCCACCACGCCGGTTATGTTGCGGTGCGAGGCGATCATGGCCGGGTCGAAGTCGTTGACGCCGCAGAAGATTACGGGAACGCCGGGGAACAGCCTGTCCTGACGCTCCAGCAGGAACTTGAAGGCGTAGTCGTCCGAGGCGATGATCACGTCGGGGGTGATTCCGGCGTACTTGTCGCGGTAGAGGCGCTCCAGGATGTCCCCCACGTCGGAGGTCACGAAGCGCTTGGTGTCCATGAATTCGATCAGCAGGTCGTAGGGCTGGCCGGACTTGTCCAGCGCGGAGCGGATGCCCACGAGCACCTGGTCGGACCAGGCGTAGCCGCTGTGGTAGGAGTTGAAGTAGAGGATGCGCTTTTTGGCGCCTTCGGCCTGGGCATGCGCCAGGCTGCAACCGAACGCCAACAGGAACAGAACAGTGAGCAGGGGGGATTTCATTGGTGTGCCGCCTGCACAGCCAGTAGACCACCTGCCCCCGGTTTATCAAGCTCCGGCGAGCGCCTCTTCGCCCCGGCAGGCGGAGAGAAAACTATTGACCTTCCCGGGGAGTATGCGTAAGAACACTCTTCTCGTGAGGGCGGGCGGGTAGCTCAGTTGGAAGAGCATCGGCCTTACAAGCCGGGGGTCACAGGTTCGAGCCCTGTTCCGCCTACCACAGAGAAATGCGCGGGAGTAGCTCAGTTGGTTAGAGCGCTGGCCTGTCACGTCAGAGGCCGCGGGTTCAAGTCCCGTCTCTCGCGCCAGTAAGCAAACAGCCGAATCGGCTGGTCAGATTATGAAGGGCCGAGCGCATATGCGCTCGGCCCTTCGCTTTTTAGGAAGTTGCTTGGACCGCGTTATGGATGCGGATGCCTCATTGTTCCGTTCGTTGATGGGCAGCGCGCCCGGTCCTCTCAATTTCACTGAACTAATTCCGATCGATAGAGCATGTTCGGTTTCCAGGCATCAGCCCTTCGAGTTTTATCTTGAATTATTTGCCCCCGGCGATAGACAGAGTTTTAAGGAAGGAGGGTGTGAACATGAAAGACTTCAGCTTCACTGACTTGAAGAATGCCACAGGGATGGCAATTGATATTGTCAGAAAAGGTTTGACTGTAGATGAACAGAAGAAAGTTGTAGAACTTCTCGAGTACGCAATAGATCTAAAAGGGGATATTGTTAGCCTTAAAGAGCAGATTGTTGCACTTCGTGAAGAGAATTCAAAGCTAAAAATTGATGCAAACATAAAGGAGAATTTAGAGCATGACGGGAAAGTGTATTGGTTAAAAATTGATAGTGGAAAGAATGATGGTCCTTACTGTCCTGCGTGCTGGGGTGCGAATCAATTAAAAATACACATGACTGTCAGCAATCATACATATAAATGTCCGCACTGTAAGAATGAAGTAATACATACAGATTACCCCCGCCCGCAAAGTGTGGATGCATATCGTCCTTTTGGCTGATCACGCCATGTCCGTGCGCTAAGGGCGTGCCATCGGCCACGCTCTTTCCGTTCCCGGTGCAGTCCCAGCGAGTTGGCCAGAGTCTGTCATCTCACGGTCTGGAGTGGA
>JBKICO010000234.1:0-6560 GCA_046567065.1 Acidobacteriota bacterium | reverse complement strand
GCCAGTTCATGCCCTCGAGCCTGCTGCGCTTCGGCATGGACGGCGACGGCGACGGCGTGGTGGACATCTTCAACGTGCGCGACGCCGTGAACTCCATGGGCAACTACCTGCGGGCCCACGGCTTCACCGGCAACCTCGAGGACGAGGCCACGCTGCGCGAATCGCTGTTCCGCTACAACCACTCCGACACCTACGTGAACACGATCATGGCCGTGGCCCACTACCTCAAGGGGGGGCAGGCCCTGCCGTAGAGGGCGGCTGCCGTGCGCGCCTTCATCGTGGTATACGCGCCGCCCCGGGGCGGGAACAGCTTCTTGAGTATTGTGCGGCTCCGGGCATGCGGTTATAAGAACTGCCGGTTATCACCACCCTTTAACGGTCAGGGCTGGCGCGAGCGGATGGCATGAGCATGTGGATTCCACTGGAAGAGCTCAAACCTGGCATGTTCGTCAGCTCCTTCGATCTTTCCTGGTTCCGCCATCCGTTCGTGTCCTCGCGCCTGGGCGTCATCAGGGACCAGCGGCTCATCGACGAACTGCGGCGCCTGGGAGTGCGCCACGTCAAGATCGACCCGGCGCTTGGCAGCAAGGGCGGCGCTGCGGCCTGCAGGGCGTCCCAGGCTCTGCCCGACGCCTTCGAGCACACCACCGAGGGGTTCGGCCCGCCGCCCCGCTTCGACGTGCCGCAGACCGGGAGTGGAGCGCCAGCCTGCAACAAGACGGGCCTGCCTCCGGTTCCGCCCTCGACCGACCCGGCGCGCACGGCCCGCTTCGCCCGCAAGCTCTTCGACCAGGCCATGCGCTCCACGCGCAAGCTCACCCGGGGCGTGGCCAGCGGCGAGCGGTTGGACATGGACGAACTCAAGATCCTGGTGGGGCACCTGATAACCTCCGTGCACACCAACGAAGACGTGCTGCACAACCTCCTGCTGCTCAAGAACTTCGACGACTACACCTACACCCACTCCGTGAACCTGGCCGCCCTGGGCGTGCTGCTGGGCGAAGCCATGCAACTGGACCGCAGGGCCCTGGAGATCGTGGGCCTGGCGGGCATCCTGCACGACGTGGGCAAATGCCTGGTGCCCAAGGAGCTCATCGCCAAGCCGGACAAGCTGACCACGGACGAGTTCGAGGTGGTCAAGCAGCACAGCCGCCTGGGCCACGAGCACCTCAAGGCCCAGAAAGGGGTCGATCCCCTGGTGCTGCGCGCCACCCTGGAACACCACGAGCGCATGGACGGCAGCGGCTATCCGCATGGCCTCAAGGGTGAAGCCATCCACCCCCACAGCTACCTGGTGAGCATCGTGGACGTGTTCGACGCCATCACCTCAGACCGGGTGTACCACGGGCGGGTTTCGGCCCACACGGCCATCCGCACGCTCTTCAACCTGCGGGACAAGGCCTTCCCCAAGGACATGGTGGACCTGTTCATCAAGCGCATGGGCGTGTTCCCGGCCAACAGCGTGGTGCAGTTGCGCAACGGCTGTTACGCCGTGGTCTCGCGCCAGATCGGGGGGAGCCCGCTGCACCCCGAGGTGATCGTGGTGTGCGACGAGAACCGGGTCCCGGTGCCCAGGCGCAGGGTCGACACGCGCAGGCTCTGCGAGGAGATGGGCCGCAAGGAATTCGAGATCGAGCGCAACGTGGAGCCCGAGGAGATGACCTGCCCCTTCCTGATGCAGGGCGGCGCGTAGGCCGCCCGGACACCCCGGCGCGGCGGGCTCCGTCCGCCACGGGCCGCGGACAACGACCGGAGGCCTCATGTTGACATCCGGCGCAGTGGCGGAGTTTCTCCGCAGGTCCGTCCACCTTCCGGGGTGCTGCGCCTGGCGCGGCGCGGTCAGCAAGGCCACGCTCCGGGCGGACCTGATGGCCGGGCTCACCGGCGCGGTGATCGTCCTGCCGCAGGGCATCGCCTTCGCCATGATCGCGGGGCTGCCCCCCGAGTTCGGGCTGTACACCGCCATCGTGCCCACGGCCCTGGCCGCCGTGTTCGGCTCCTCCCTGCACCTGATCTCCGGCCCGACCACGGCCATCTCCATCGTCATCTACGCCAACCTTTCGGCCATGGCCGAGCCGTTCTCAACGCCCTACATCGCCCTGGCCCTGGGGCTGACCCTGCTCACGGGGGCCTTTCAGCTCGCCTTGGGCCTGGCGCGCATGGGCGGGCTGATCAACTTCGTGTCCCAGTCCGTGATGACGGGCTTCACCACCGGGGCGGCCGTGCTCATAGGCCTGGGCCAGGCGGGCAACCTGTTGGGCGTGGAGCTCCCCAGGGGGCCGCTGCATAAGCTCCTGGCGGCCCTGCCGGACATGGCCGCCCGGGCGGACGCCGCCACCCTGGCCGTGGGGGCCGCCTCCCTGGGTGCGGCCCTGCTGTGCAGGCGTTTCGCCCCCAGACAGCCCGCCCTGCTGGCGGGGATGCTGGCCGGGAGCCTGCTGGCCCTGGCCCTGGGCGGGGAGGAGGCGGGCATCCGCATGGCCGGGGCCCTGCCGGGCGGGCTGCCACCTGTATCCTGGCCGCTTAAGGCGTGGTCCTCCCTGGGCGATCTGGTTCCGGGCGCGCTGGCAGTGGCCATGCTCGGCCTGGCCGAGGCCGTGTCCATCGCCCGGGCAGTGGCCGCACGCACGGGCCAGCGCCTGGACAACAACCAGGAGTTCTGCGCGCAGGGCATCTCCAACCTGGTGGGGAGCTTCTTCTCGGCCTATGCCTCCTCGGGCTCGTTCACGCGCACCGGGGTGAACCTCCAGGCCGGGGCCAGGACGCCGGTTGCGGCCATGGTCTCGGCGGTGGCCGTGGCCCTGGCGGTGCTGCTCATCGCTCCGCTCACGGCGCGGCTGCCCCTGGCCGCGGTGGCCGGGGTGCTGCTGGTGGTGGCGGGCGGGCTCATCCACTGGCGCGACATCGAGCGCATCTGGCGCACCAGCCGCCTGGAGGCCCTGGTGATGGTGCTCACGGCGGTCTCCAGCCTGGCGGTCAACCTGGAGTTCGCGCTCTTCGCCGGGGTGATGCTCTCGCTGCTGTTCTACCTCAACCGCACGGCGCATCCGCACTTCATCGTGCTGGCCCCGGACGCCTCTGGCAGGCGCAGGCGCCTGGCCAACGCCGAGGCGCGCAACCTGCCGGAGTGCCCTCAGATCAAGATCCTGCGGCTGGACGGCTCCATCTTCTTCGGGGCGGTGAACCACATCTCGGAGGAGCTGCACCACATCCTGGCGGCCAGCCCGGGCCAGAAGCACGTGATCGTGGTGGCCAGCGGGGTGAACTTCATCGACGTGACGGGCTGCCAGATGGTCTTCCAGGAGGAGACCTCCCTGGTCAAGGAGGGGCGCAGGCTCTACCTGTGCTCGCTCAAGGGCGAAGTGCTCGACACCCTGCGCCGGGGCGGCTGCATGCAGGGCCTGGGCAAGGGGGAGGTGTTCGGCAGCAAGTCCGAAGCCGTGCGGGAGGTGCTCAAGAACATCGACTACGCCATCTGCTGCCGCTGCGAGGCCAGGGTGTTCACGGAGTGCGCGGGCATCTCCCAAGGGTATTGCCCCCTGGAGTGAGCGGCGGGCGGCTCGGCGGGAATGGCCTTCGGCGGCGCGTTCCTGGCCGGTGCGCTTTGATGCGTGCATGGCCATGCCCGCCACGGTTCATTGTGAATCGCAAAGGGCCACCGGCAGGCTCAGCCGCGCCCCGGGTGCTCCAGCCGCCGGACGCGCTCCAACACGGGCGGATGGCTGTAATGCAGCCAGACCGTGAGGGGGTGCGGCGTGAGGTTGGCCAGGTTGGCCACGCTGAGCGCCTTGAGCGCCCCGGCCAGGGCTGCGGCCCGCTCGGGGCTGTCGGCCGCGAAGGCGTCGGCCTCGAACTCGAAGCGCCTGGAGAGGGCGTTGGCCGAGGCCGCCAGCAGCAGGGCCAGGGGCTGGTAGGCCAGGGCGAAGACCATGAGCCCCGCATGCACCGAGGGATGCACCACTCCGAAAGCCTGTTGCAGGGGGGCGCTGGCCAGCATGGCCTGGAGCACGGCCAACAGCAGGCCCGTCTTGAGCATGGCCGTGGCGAACCCCTTGAGGATGTGCCTGCGCACGCTATGCCCTACCTCGTGGGCCAGCACCGCCACCACCTGTTCGTTGGACAGTCTGTCCAACAAAGTGTCGTACAGGCTGATGCGTTTCCTCCTGCCCAGGCCCGTGACGAAGGCGTTGGCCTTGGCTGAGCGGCGCGAGCCGTCCATGACGAAGATGCCGTCGAGGCCGATGCCGTGCCCGGCCGCGTAAGCCTCGATGGCGCTGCGAAGTTCACCCGGATGTAGGCCCAGATCACCCCGGAGAACAGCGCGCCCCCCAGGACGGCCCCCAGGGCCAGGCCCTTGAGCCTGTCCGCGATGAACAGGCCCGGAGTGGTGCGGTTGAAGCCGAAGCGGGCCTCCAGCCGGAAGGTGGCGTACACGTCGAACGGCAGGCTCAGGACCGCCTGGGCCAGGGCCAGCCCGCCCAGGAAGATCAACCCCGCGCCCAATTCCCCCAGGCCCAGCCGGCCGGCCAGCCCGCGCGCCAATGCGTCCGCCCAGCCGATGCCCCCGGCCAGCACGAAGGCGCAGGCCAGCAGCGTGTCGAAGCTCTCCCGCAACTGCTCCAGGCGTGCGCCTGCGCGCATGTATTCCTGGGAGCGGCGGTACTGCCCGGGGTCGAACACGCCTTCGAACTCGGGAGGGATCACATCGCTCAGGCAGCGGAGGTTGAGCCGCCGCGCCAGCCCGGTGGCCAGGTAACTCAGCACCAGGGCCGCGAGCACGAAGAGGGTGGGGCCGTTGACCAACAATCGGGACTCCTTGAATGCGGGGGTGTCCGGGGGAGATATACCCCGCCGGGCCTCCCGGCAACAGGGCCAGGCTTGCAACCTGCTAATCCGAGGCGATGGTGCGGGCCGGGAAGTGGAGTGGTATCGTCCCGGAAAAGAACGCACGCCCGGGAGGGAATGGTACCGCCCCGGCGCTGCCGCCTTGTGCAACCAGGCGTGCGGAACGTGCAGGTATCTGCACTTCGGGATGCGCAATCTCCTGTAGCCGTGGTGAATTCATGGAATATTTCCGTGGCATCAACCATGCAAAGGGTGTCGGGCCACAATGCGACACATGACAGGAGGATGCGGCTGTGACTCAGTTTTTCCGGTTGACGATTCCGATGGAGATGCTGCTGGATTTGCTTTGGGTTTCGACCTGGGCAACAGTCATGATATGTTTCATCAATAGAAATGGAAGGAAAGCCAGGGCCGCAGCGCGGCCGGGTGTGACCGGCGGCGCGGCCGGGCGTTCCTGATATGTCCCCCGGCATCACATGCCAGGCGTGCCGGATCCTAGGCGCGCGTGCGGCTGCCCGGGGGGATGATCCCGGCATGAAGCGATTGATCGCGTTGGGAGAGGACCTCCCAAAGGAGTAAAGATGAAGTTCAAACACGTACAGAAGATCGTCTCTATGTGCCTCGCTCTGCTTCTCGTGAGTTCCCTGGCCCTTGCGGGCATGGGCGGCGGGAGCGGTGGAGGCGGAGGTGGCGGCGGAGGCGGTGGCGGGCACAGCTCCTCCGGCGGCGGCATGGGGGGCGGCATGGGCTCCGGTAGTTCCGGCTCAGGCATGGGATCGGGCTCAGGCATGGGCTCCAACTCGGGAACGGGGACGGGCATGGGCTCCGGCTCCATGATGAACGGCTCCACCGGCATGGCCGCCCCCGGCCAGATGCAGCCCCAGAACATGTCCGGCCAGAACATGTCCGGCCAGATGTTGCGGCAGGACGCGCCCAGCCATTCGCAGCCCCGGAACATGCAAGGCAATCCCGGGGCGGGCAGTGGCCAGCAGTCCGGCCCGCGATCCGGCCAGTAACCTCGCGCCGCCCGGCGCGGCATAAAAAAAGCCCGGCGCAAGCCGGGCTTTTTTCGTTTCAGGGCTGGCGTAGCCTATTTCATCGCGGCCCCGTATGCGGCGGACTTCACCGAACGGGCGTAGCGGCGCAGCATGCGCGAGGGCAGGGGCTTCTCCACAGGCTTGAAGGCCGCGCGGCGGGCCGCCATCTCCTCCTCGGAGACGAGCAGCTCCAGTTTGCGGGCCGGGATGTCGATCTGAATCTGGTCGCCGTCCTTGACCAGGCCGATGGGGCCGCCTTCGGCCGCCTCGGGCGAGATGTGTCCGATGGCCGGGCCGCGCGTGCCGCCGGAGAAGCGCCCGTCCGTGAGCAGGGCCACGTCCGCGCCCAGGCCCATGCCCATGATGGCCGCCGTGGGGGAGAGCATCTCCCGCATGCCGGGGCCGCCCTTGGGGCCTTCGTAGCGGATGACGATGGCCATGTTGGGCTTGATCTCCCCGGCCAGGATGGCGGCGTAGGCGGTCTCCTCCGAGTCGAAGCAGCGGGCGGTGAGGGTGCGCTGCATCATCTTCGGGTCCACGGCGGACTGCTTGACAACGGCGCCCTCAGGGGCCAAGGAGCCGCGCAGCACGGCGATGCCGCCCTTCTCGGAGTAGGGGGCCTTGTCGCGGATCACGTCCTCGTCGGCGATCACGGGTTTGATCTCGTCCAGGTTCTCG
>JBKICO010000233.1:0-2537 GCA_046567065.1 Acidobacteriota bacterium | reverse complement strand
CTACCGCGACCCCGAACACGGGGACTTCGTGCTCAACCTCATCGACACTCCGGGCCACGTGGACTTCTCCTATGAAGTCTCCCGCTCGCTGGCCGCCTGCGAGGGCGCGCTGCTGGTGGTGGACGCCACCCAGGGCGTGGAAGCCCAGACTCTGGCCAACGTCTTCCTGGCCCTGGACAACGATCTGGAGATCATCCCGGTCCTGAACAAGATCGACCTGCCCTCGGCCGACGCCGACCGCGTCAAGAGCGAGATCGAGGAGGCCATCGGCCTCGACGCCAAGGACGCCGTGGCCGTCTCCGCCAAGACCGGGCTCCATGTGGACCAGGTGCTCAAGGCCATCGTGGAGCGCCTGCCCGCGCCCAAGGGCGAGGTGGACGCGCCCCTGCAGGCCCTGATCTTCGACTCCTGGTATGACGCCTACCAGGGCGTGGTGGTGCTCTTCCGGGTCATGGAAGGCTCCCTCAAGGTGGGCCAGAAGATCAAGATGTTCTCCACCGGCGCGGTGTTCGAGGTGCTGCGCCTGGGCGTGTTCTCCCCCGGGCCGGTGGACGTGGCCGAGTTCGGCCCCGGCGAGGTCGGCTTCATGAGCGGTTCGATCAAGAATCTGCAGGAAGCCCGCGTGGGCGACACCATCACCCTGGCGGAGAACCCCTGCACCGCGCCGCTGCCCGGTTTCAAGGAAGTGAAGCCCATGGTGTTCTGCGGGCTCTACCCCGTGGACGCCAACGACTACGAGCAGCTCAAGAACGCCCTGGAGAAGCTCCAGCTCAACGACGCGGCCCTGACCTACGAGCCCGAGACCTCCCAGGCCCTGGGCTTCGGCTACCGCTGCGGCTTCCTGGGCCTTCTGCACATGGAGATCGTGCAGGAGCGCCTGGAGCGCGAGTTCCAGGTGGAGCTCATCGCCACGGCCCCCTCGGTCATCTACAAGGTGGAGCGCACCGACGGCTCCGTGATCTCCATCGACAACCCCTCCAAGCTGCCCAAGACGCAGGAGACGGCCACCCTCTACGAGCCCTACGCCCGGGTGGAGATCCACGTGCCCAATGAGTACGTGGGCAACGTCTTCAAGCTCTGCGAGGAGAAGCGCGGCATCCAGAAGGACATCCGCTACCTCACGGCCACCCGCGTCATCATCACCTACGAGCTGCCCTTCGCCGAGATCGTCTACGACTTCTTCGACCGCCTCAAATCCGGCACGCGCGGCTACGCCTCGCTCGATTACGAGCTCATCGACTACCGCGCCTCGGACCTGGTGAAGCTCGACATCCTGATCAACGGCGACCCCGTGGACGCCCTGGCCGTGATCGTGCACCGCGAGAAGGCCTACTACCTGGGCCGCGACGTGGCGCTCAAGCTCAAGAAGGTCATCCCGCGCCAGATGTTCGAGGTGGTGATCCAGGCGGCCATCGGGGCCAAGATCATCGCCCGCGAGCGCATCGCGCCCTTGCGCAAGGACGTCATCGCCAAGTGCTACGGCGGCGACATCACCCGCAAGCGCAAGCTGTTGGAAAAGCAGAAGGAAGGCAAGCGCCGCATGAAGCGCATGGGCAACGTGGAATTGCCCCAGGAGGCCTTCCTGGCCGCCCTCAAGGCCGGGGACTAGCCCCCGCATCAGAAGCCAAACAAAAGGACGCTACCGAATGAATCCCCGTTGGCAGAAAGTGCTCAAGGAATACGTCGAAGCCCTGGCCGTGGCCCTGGTGCTGGCCCTGTTCATCCGCACCTTCGTTGTCCAGGCGTTCAAGATACCTTCCGAATCCATGGTGAACACCCTGCTGGTGGGCGACCACCTGCTGGTGAGCAAGTTCGCCTACGGCATCAAGCTGCCCTTCGTGGAGAAGCCCGTCATCGACACGGGCAACCCGGCCCGCGGGGACGTGATCGTGTTCGAGTACCCCAAGAACCGCGAGCTGGACTACATCAAGCGCATCATCGGCCTGCCCGGCGACGTGATCGAGCTCAAGAACAACGTGGTCTACCGCAACGGCCAGGCCCTGGACGAGGCCTACAAGCGCCTGGACGCCGCGCCCCTGGGCGGCGGCATCAAGGCCAACTACGGCCCCATCACCGTCCCTGCGGACCAGTACTTCGTCATGGGCGACAACCGCGACCACTCCGAGGACTCCCGCTACTGGGGCTTCGTGCCCCGCGAGTACATCCGGGGCAAGGCCTGGGTGATCTACTGGTCCTGGGGCGGGGGCGCGGAAATCCGCTGGGACCGCATCGGCAAGACGATCCAGTAAACTAGGAGGCCAGGTGGCGTTGTCCCGGGTGCTTTCCGCCGCCCTGGCGGGGGTGGAGGCCCACACCATCGTCCTGGAATGCGACCTGGCCCGCCAGGGCATGCCGTCCTTCACCATGGTGGGGCTGGCCGAAGGCGCCGTGCGCGAGAGCAAGGAGCGCGTGTTCGCCGCGCTCAAGAACCGGGGCTTCAAGCTGCCGCCCTCGCGCATCACGGTCAACCTGGCGCCCGCCGACATCCGCAAGGAGGGCAGCGCCTACGACCTGCCCCTGGCCCTGGCCCTGCTCAG
>JBKICO010000232.1:0-6057 GCA_046567065.1 Acidobacteriota bacterium | reverse complement strand
CTCCAAGGGGACCATGCACGTGGGCAGGCAGGCCCTGCGCGACGCGCTCTACGCCACCACGGGCTTCAAGGGTGTCACCGGCACGCTCACCTGCAACGAATTCGGGGACTGCGCACCGCCGCGTTTCAACGTGCTGCGCCTCGACGACCTTTCCAAGGGCGTGGAAGGCCTGCGGGCCAACGTGCTGTTCACCTATGCGCCGGGGAAAACCCGCTAGGCCGGCATGAAGACCGTCACGTCGTTCTGGCGCAACCTCTCCATCACCTACAAGCTCGGGCTGTCCTTCGCCCTGCTGTTGGCCATGCTCACGCTGGTGGCGGCGGTGAGCTACTTCGCCCTGGCCTCCGTGCGCCACGCCGAGAACGTGATCCTGAACAGCGCCGAGATCAGGCAGCGGGTCTACGAGATGGACGCCGGCCTGGAGAAGGCCCGCCGGCTGCACCGGGACTTCTTCCTCAACTACCCCTCCGTGGGCTTCAGCAAGGCCCACGAGCTCTACTTCCAGCCCTCCATCGCCTCCATCGCCCGGGTGGTGGCCCTCTCCGACGAGCTCAAGCGGCTGGTCTCCGGCCCGGACGTCAGCGAGGCGCTGCAGCGCCGCAACGCCGACATCAACCTCTACCTCTCCTCGGCCAAGCGCTTCACCCAGACCTTCCTGGAGCTCGTCGACCTGGTGACCATCCTGGCCGCGCCCGAGACCGGCCTGCAGGACCGGCTGGACGCCCAGATGGCTTCTCTGGCCCCCCTGGCCGACGCCAACGAGGAGCTTTCCCGCCTGTACCTGAAGATGCTCGCCCAGCAGAAGCAGTACCAACTCACGCACCAGCGCCCGGACATGCAGGCCGCCGTCAACGAGGGCTTCCTGCTGGGCAAGGCCCTGGCGGGCGCGAAGCAGCTCAACTCCGACCAGAAGGCCCAGGCCCGGGAAATACTGCGCAACGTCTCCTCCATCGCCGAGGACATCGCCAACGTGGATACGGCCATCGCGGGCAAGTTCAACGATTTCGCCCTGCAATCCCAGGCGGTGGACCCCATCTCGGAAGACCTCAAGGCCCTGGTGACCTCCGAGGTCAACCGCACCAGGGCGCATATCGACGCCGTGAGCCGCTCCGCCACGGCGATCATCGCCGTCACCGCCCTGCTGGGCCTCGTCTGCACCTTGCTCATCGCCTGGGTCGTCAACGCCTCGGTCACCAGAAAGCTGGTGGCGCTCACGGATTCGGCCGCCGCGCTTCGCTCCGGCAACCTGGACGTCCGGGTGGAGGTTGAATCCGGCGACGAGTTCGGCGAACTGGCCGACACGTTCAACTCCATGGCCACGGAGATGAGCGGCCTGGTGGGTGACCTGGAGACCAAGGTCAGCCAGCGCACCGGAGAGCTGGCCAAGGCCAAGGACGAACTGGAGGAGGCCGTGCGCGGGCTGCGCGCCGCCAACCTGGCCGCCGAGTCCGCCACGAGGATCAAGAGCGAGTTCCTGGCCAACATGAGCCACGAGATACGCACCCCCATGAACGCGATCCTGGGCTTCTCCAGCCTGGGGCTGGACAGCGACGAGCCCTCCCGCCTGCGGGACTACCTGAAGAAGATCAACTCCTCCGCCCGTTCCCTGCTGGCCATCGTCAACGACATCCTGGACTTCTCCAAGATCGAGGCGGGAAAGCTCAACATGGAGCGCGTGCCCTTCGCCCTGGACGACGTGCTGGCCGACGTGTCCAACGTGCTGGGAGCCCGCGCCGGGGAGCGGGGAATCGAGCTCATCATGCGCAAAGGGCCGGACGTGCCCACCAGCCTGACGGGCGATCCCCTGCGCCTGGGCCAGGTGCTGCTCAACCTGGTGGGCAACGCCCTCAAGTTCACCGAACAGGGCGAGGTGGAAATCCGCATCGCGGCGGACAGCCTCCAGGACGGCAAGGCCGTGCTGCGCTTCTCGGTCCGGGATACAGGCGTGGGCATGACCCGCGGCCAGCTCGACAACCTGTTCAAGCCCTTCTCCCAGGCGGACGGCTCCATCACCCGCAAATACGGCGGCACGGGCCTGGGCCTGGCCATCTGCAAGCGCCTCGTGGACTTCATGGGCGGCCAGCTCACGGTGGAATCGGAATACGGGGCGGGGAGCACCTTCACATTCACGGCCGTCTTCGGCGTTGAGGAACAGAAACGGCGGCGCGTGGCGCCCGAGCCCTCCCTGCGCTCCCTGAAGGTGCTGGCCGTTGACGACAACGCCAACGCCCTGGCCCTGGTGTCCGAATTCCTGCGCGGCTTCGGGCTGCAGGTGAGCGCGGCCTCCAACGCCCGGGACGCCTTGCGCATCCTGGAGCAGGCCGACCCCGCCGACCCCTTCGCCCTGGCCCTCATCGACCTGCTCATGCCCGACATGGACGGCCTGGAGCTGGCCCGCCGCGTGCGGGGCAGCCTGCGCATCCACAAGCAGCCCGCCCTGCTCATGCTCACGGCCTACAGCCGCATGGGCCTGATGTCGGAGGCCACCAGTTCCGGCGTGGACATGGTGCTGACCAAGCCCTTCACCCAGTCCAGCCTTTTCGACGCGGTGCTGAAGATCCTGGGGCGCTCCTCCGGCCAGGGCGGAACCCACTCGCCGCCCCCTCCCCCGGCCCCCGAAGGCGTGGAGGCCTCCCGGCTGGAAGGCCTGCGCGGGTCCAGGGTGCTCGTGGTGGAAGACAACCCCCTCAATCAACAGGTATCCGTGGAGCTGCTCCAGCATGTCGGCATTTCCGTGGAGGTCGCGGCCAACGGCTCCGAGGGAATCGCCAAGGTTCTGGCCCAACCCTTCGACCTGGTGCTCATGGACATCCAAATGCCCGGCATGGACGGTTTCCAGGCCACCGCGGCCATCCGCGCCGTGGAGCGGCTCAAGGGCCTGCCCATCGTGGCCATGACGGCCCACGCCATGAGCGGCGACCGGCAACGCTGCCTGGAAGCGGGCATGGACGACCACTTGGGCAAGCCCATCGACCCGGCGGAGCTGTTCTCCGCCCTGCTGCGCTGGATACCCCCCGGGGGCGGCCGCCAGGCAGCCGCCCAAGGCGGCACCCCGCAGGGGCAGGGCCATGAGCCCGCTCCCGCGCGCCTGCCCGGCTCCCTGCCGGGGATCGACGTGCAGGCCGGGCTGGCCAGGGTCATGGGCAACGCGCCAGTATACCTGGAGCTGCTCAAGAGCTTTGCGGCCCAGGCCCGCGCCTTTCCCGAAGAACTCCGGCGCGGCCTCCGTGAAAGGCCGGACGAACTGCCGGGGCTGGTCCACGCCATGAAGGGCGTGTCGGCGAACATGGCAGCGACCGACGTTTACAAAGCGGTGAATCAGCTCGAGCTCGCCCTGAAGGACGGCGCCAACCTGGATCTCCAGCCCATCATCGACCATCTGCTGAGCGCCCTGGCTACGGTGCTCCAGGGGCTCGACGCCCTGCCTGGAGTCCGGCCAGGCGCCTGGCCCGCGCCAGCCGCCCCGGGCGGCACTGCCCGTCCCGCCGCCGATACGCACTCGCTGTTGGCCGTCGCAAGGGGCCTGCGCGCCCAGCTTCAATCACACGACATGGACGCTTCGGACACGCTGGCCAGGCTGCGGGCCGCCTCGGGCGGGCTGCACGCCCCCCTGCTCGACGAGCTGGAGAACCACCTCTCCCAACTGGATTACAAAACCGCCCTCGGGGTGCTTCTGGAGCTGGAGACAAGACTCCAGCCCGATTAAGGCATTTATGACAGCAGGGGCCATCAGGCCGCGCGTGCTCGTCGTCGACGACATGCCGGTGAACATCAAGCTGCTGCGGGAGCTGCTCAAGAAGAGCTACTCCGTGAGCTTCGCCACGGACGGGCATATGGCCCTGTCCCTGGCGGAATCCTTCACGCCCGACCTCGTGCTGCTGGACATCTCCATGCCGGAGATGGACGGCTACGAGGTCTGCCGCAGGCTCAAGGACAACCCGGCCACCCGCTCCATCCCGGTGGTGTTCCTCACCGCCCAGAGCGACGAGACCAACGAGCTGGAGGGCCTGACCCTGGGGGCCATCGACTACATCACCAAGCCCTTCAGCCCGCCCATCGTGCTGGCCAGGGTCAAGAACCACATCGAGTTCGTCCTGGCCAAGAACCGCCTCAACGAGGCCTACACCCTGCTGGACCTCAAGAACCAGGAGCTCGACGACAAGAACCGCGCCCTGGAGGTGCTCCTGCAGACCGACCGCCTCACCCGCCTGCACAACCGCCACAAGCTCGACGAGGCCTTCCAGGCCGAGGTGCAGCGCGCCAGGCGCTACGCCAACCAGTTCTCCATCATCCTGCTGGATGTGGACTCCTTCAAGACCGTGAACGACACCTTCGGCCACCTTGTGGGCGACAGCGTGCTGGTGCAGGTGGCGGACATCCTCTCCGCCAACGTGCGCGAGATGGACATGGTGGGCCGCTGGGGCGGGGAGGAGTTCCTGCTGCTGTGCCCCGAGACGGGGCTTGATACCGCCGCCGAGCTGGCCGCGCGCCTGCGCTCGGTGCTGGCCCGCGCGCCGCTGCCACCGGTGGAGCGCGTGACGGCCAGCTTCGGCGTGGCCGCCTACCACCACGGGGACGACGTGGCCGGCCTGCTGCGCCGCGCGGACGACGCCCTCTACCGGGCCAAGGCCTCCGGCCGCAACCGCGTGGAGATCGCCCCCCCGCCGGGCTTGACCTCGCCAGGGGAATGAGCCATCGCAAGCCCCTCGATCCCAGGGGGCTTTGACATGCAGACGCCGGTCTTCTCCAATCCTTCCTTCAAGCGCTTCTGGCTCTCCCGCGTGGCCTCGGGCTTCGCCTACCAGATGATGACCGTGGCCGTGGGCTGGCAGATGTACGAGCTCACGGGCAGCGCCCTGAGCCTCGGCCTGGTGGGCCTGGCCCAGTTCCTGCCGCAGCTGGCCCTGACCCTGGTGGTGGGGCACGCCGCCGACCACATGGAGCGCAGGCGCATCGTCTTCGCCTGCCAGGCCGTGCAGGGGCTGCTTGCCGCGCTGCTGGCCGCCGGAAGCTTCGCCGGGCTGGTGGACCAGCACGCCATCTACGCCTGCGCCTTCGCCATCGGCGCGGCCCGCTCCTTCGAGATGCCCACCATGCAGGCCCTGCTGCCGGGCCTGGCCGATACTGCCATGCTGCCGCGCATGCTGGCCGTGAGCGCTTCGGGCTGGCAGAGCGCGGTGATCGTCGGCCCGGCCCTGGGCGGCGCGCTCTACGTGGCGGGGCCTCAAGCGGTGTACGGCGTGTGCGCCGTGTGCTTCGTGCTGGGCTCGGCGGCCATGTTCTCCATCCCCCGGCAGGCCCCCCAGGCCCGCCGCGAGCCCCCCACCCTGCGCTCGGTGCTGGGGGGGATCTCCTTCATCCGTTCCCGCCCCGAAATACTCGGGGCCATCTCCCTGGATCTGTTCTCCGTGCTGCTTGGCGGGGCCACCGCCCTGCTGCCCGTCTACGCCAAGGACATCCTGCACACCGGCCCCTGGGGCCTGGGCATGCTGCGCGCGGCCCCGGCCGTGGGGGCGCTCTCCATGTCGCTGTTCCTGGCCCGGGTGCCCCTCAACCGCCGCGTGGGGCACAAGATGTTCGCGGCCGTGGCCGTGTTCGGCGTCTCCACGCTGGTGTTCGGGCTCTCCACCTGGTTCCCGCTGTCGCTGGCGGCCCTGGCCTGCCTGGGGGCCAGCGACATGGTCAGCGTGGTGATCCGCTCCACCCTGGTGCAGTTGGAGACGCCGGATGAGCTGCGCGGCCGGGTGAGCGCCGTGAACTCCATCTTCATCGGCACCTCGAACCAGTTGGGCGAGTTTGAGTCCGGCGTGACTGCGGCCCTGTTCGGGGCGGTGGGGTCGGTGGTGCTGGGGGGCGTGGGCACGCTTGTGGTGGTGGCTCTGTGGATGCGGCTCTTCCCGGCGCTGCGCATGCGCGACGCGCTGGTGGCCAGGAAGGCCGGCTGAACCGCGAAGCCGCCCGGGGTTCCAAGGGGCGAAGCCCCTTGGCCGCCGGAGGCCTTCCCGCTTGTCTAGGCTCCGGCCCTGGCCTCTGCGCCGCCAAAACGCCGCTGTATTT
>JBKICO010000231.1:0-5181 GCA_046567065.1 Acidobacteriota bacterium | reverse complement strand
CGGCCCTCGTGCCGGTAAATACCACACCGGAATGGTCGTGATTGCAATAGCTTAATCGTATTCGAAATTTTACTTGAATTTTCCTTGCCAGGGCGTAGAAGCACCGCACCCGTCAACAGCAGTGGTAGGTCTTCAGCCGTGGGTTTGTCGCTTTTCCACCTCCGTCCGCGCCTAGCCAGAGCGCTACAGGGCGAACTCCTGGCCGTTTTCGCACCCCTGGGCTGGCTTGCGATCCAGGTCGCCCGCGGCGGCTCGCCACTTGATATCCTTACGCAACAAGCCGACCTCTTCGCCTACATGCTCCTGGGCTCCATACTGGCTTTCGGCACCTTCGGCTGGCTCCTGGGCAAGGAGCAGGAGCGCCTCGCCCAACTGGCCACCATCGACGAACTCACCGGCCTTGCCAACACCCGCCATTTCCGCCAGCGCATGAACGAGTTCGCGCACCTCTGCCAGCGCCATGGCCGCCCCATGAGCCTGCTGCTTGTGGACCTTGACCGCTTCAAGGGCATCAACGACACCTACGGCCACCAGGTTGGCGACATGGCCCTCAAAACCGCCGCCGAAGTCATCCGCTCGGCCGTGCGCCGCTGCGACATCGCGGCGCGGATCGGAGGGGAGGAGTTCGCCCTGCTGCTGCCCGACACCGGCACCTCCGAGGCCTCCCACGTCGCCAAGCGCATCCTGCATGCCTTCTCCCAGGCCACGGTCATGGCCGGAGACGGACGCGAGGTGGTGCTCTCGGCCTCCATCGGCGTTTCGGGCGGAGTGCCCTCCTGCCAGGAATCCACCGAAGGCATCTTCGAGAATGCCGACAAGGCCCTCTACCGCGCCAAGGCCGAGGGCCGCGGCCGCATGGTCATGGCCTGATCCCGCAGGCCCCCTCCCCGCCCTCCATCGTAAACCGCGCGGCCCTTGCGGCCCGCTTCCTACACCGCCTCCCTGGCCTCACCGCCCTGAAGGGCCTGCGTGTGCGCGTGGCGCTGCACCACCGCATATACCTCCGCCTCGTGTTGCAGAAAATCCCTGCACAGCGACGGGTCGTACCAGGTTCCGGAGCAGCGCTCGATCTCGGCCAGGGCCTCGCCGAGCTGTAGCGCGGGCCGGTAGCTGCGGTACTCCAGCATGGCCGCCACGCTGTCCGCGATGGCCAGGATGCGCCCGCCCAGGGGGATGTCCCGCTTGCCGAGCCCCTGGGGATAGCCCCCGCCGTCGTAACGCTCGTGGTGGGTGAGCACGATGTCGCGCACGCCGTTCCTGGCCCCGAAGTTGGCTATGGGCGCCAGGATCTGGGCCCCTATGGCCGGGTGCTGGCGCATCACGGCCCACTCCTGGCTGGTGAGCCTGCCGGGTTTGCCCAGCACCGCATCGGGGATGCCTATCTTGCCGATGTCGTGCAGGTGCCCGGCAATATGGATGATATCGGCCTGCTTGTCGGAGAGGCCATGTGCCAGCGCCAGAAGCGTGGCCAGATCGGCAGTGAGCGCGGAATGCTCGAAAAGGCGCTTGTCCTTGGCGTCCACGGCGCGGCCCAGGCTTTCGGCCATCTGATGCAGGGTGGCGGCCATCTGGCCGCATTTATAGGCCCCGATGCAGCCTTCGAGCTTGCAGAGAAATTCCATTGCGTATCGCTCCGTAGTGATTTCGGCTGCGTATATCGAAATTGATTGTCATTATCAAGAGAAGATGAAGGATTTCATCCGGAACCGGAGGAGTATCGCCCGCCTCCAGCCGGACAGGCCCTCAGAAAGGAGAGGTGAGGTTCACCGGCAGCCAGCCGGGCAGGCTCGGCGGGTGCAACCCGGTTGATGGCGAAGGGTGCTCTCCGGACGCCCGGCCCCCGGGGAGAAGCCGGACGGGCGTCGATCGCGAGGATGCGCGCCCGATCCGGTGTGGGGGCTCAGATCCTCTACGAGAGAATGGGACCGGATGCGCAGAGCGGTTCGCCAAGTCCGCCAGGATCTCTGCTTGCGGGCGCTTCGGTCAAATTCTGGAGGTCAGCCTCCGCGCATCTTGGCCAGCGAAGGCCTTCAGGGCTTGTGCCTGCGCGGGTGCACCGTGCCCTCGCCGAATTGGCCGTCATAAACGGCGGTGTCGCCGGGGCGCGAATCATAGCAGTCCGTCGCAGTCACGGCCTTCCCCGCCGTCAGAAGCGCGCTCACGGTGACGAACTCGTAGCCCTGCGCCCGAAGCGCCGGGATGAGCGCGCGCAAGGCTTCGGCAGTGGAATGGCCGAAGCCGTTGGCGTGGCCCAGCACGATGGAGCCGGGCCGCACCAGGCGCAGTGCGTCGCGCACGATGGCCTCGGCCGTGCGCGTTTTGGAGGCGTCCATCATGTTCACGTCCCACTGGATGGCGGCCAGGCCGCGCGCCGCGAGCATCTCCAGGGCCTGGGCCGAACAGCGCCCATAGGGGAAGCGGAACACCGCGATGGAGGGCCGCACGCCGGACATGGCCTCCCCTGCCCCGCGCGTTCCGGCCAGAACGGCGAGGTCTTCCCGTAACAGCTCGTACTGGGCCTGAGCCCAGTCGATCTGGCGGGCCATGGCCTCCTTGCCGAGCACCCCGAAGTTGCCGTGGGTCCAGGCGTGGCTACCCACCTCGAAGAGCGGGTCGGCCATGAGGTGCATGGCCCGCTCCGGATGCGAGCGCATCCATCTGCCGCCCGCGAAGAAGGTGGCCGGAGTTTTGAACTCGCGCAGCACAGCCACCAAAGGGGCGTCGTACCCGGCGCGTTGGTCCGAGAGTTCGCAGAGGTCGAAGGTCAGGGCCACGAGCTTGCGCCCGCCCGTATCCACGCGGCGGATGGAGCCGCGCAGTTCCGGAGGCAGGGCGGGTGCGGTGTGAAGCGGCTTGTCGCGCCCGGGGCCGGATAGGTCCGGTTCGCCAAGCTTGCCGGGCAGCTTCTCCTGCGGGGAACCCTCCAGCTCCGAAGCCTCGAAAACGGGCCGCTGAGCGCACGCCGCCCAGGACCAGAGCACCACCGCCGCCAGCGCCGCGCACGCAAACGAAATCGCCTTGTTCATGCCTAGCCTCCGCGCCACCCTGTACGCCCCCGGGCTCCGGGCTGGCAAGAAGGCGCGCCGCCTGCTACACGGGCGCACCGCAACCACAGGAGAGACCATGAAGCTGCCCCCGTTCGAGCTGGAACGCTACTTCGCCGCCCACGAGTTCTCTGTCGAGCATCTGCTGTGCGTCTCGGACTGCCAGACCCTCACCGTGGGCCAGTTGCTGGATATGGAGCCCGGCGCGCGCCAGGCCTTCGAGGCCCTGCCCCTGGGCTACACCGAGGCCCCCGGCGGCCCGGCCCTGCGGGAGGAGATCGCCCGCAGCTACGACGGCATCACGCCTTCGCAGGTGCTGGTGCATGTGGGCGCGCAGGAGGCCATCTTCAATTTCGCCACCGCCTGCCTCAGCCCGGGGGACGAGGTGGTGGTGCACACCCCTTGCTACCAGTCCCTGCATCAGGTGGCCGCCACGGCCGGGTGCAAGGTGTTGGCCTGGGAGGCCAAGCCGGAAAACGGCTGGCGTCCGGACATCGACGAACTCGAGCGCCTGGTGGGGCCAAAGACAGGGGCCGTGATCCTCAATTCCCCCCACAACCCCACGGGCTTCGCCTTCACGGCGGCCGAGATGGCGCGCATCGTGGAGATCGTCTCCGCGCGGGGCTGCCTGCTCTTCTCCGACGAGGTGTACGCGGGCCTGGAATACGATACGGCCAGCGCGCCGCACCCGGCCTGCGAGTTGTACGAACGGGCGGTCTCGCTGGGCGTGATGTCCAAGGCATACGGGCTGGCGGGCCTGCGCGTGGGCTGGGTGGCCACCCGGGACGAGGGCGCGCTGGCCGCCATGGCCGCCGCCAAGGACTACACCTCCATCTGCGGCAGCGCCCCATCGGAATTCCTGGCCGCCCTGGCCCTGCGCCACGGCAAGGGCATCGTCTCGGGCCTGCGCCAGCTGTGCCTGGAGAACCTGGCCCTGCTCGAAGGCTTCATGCGCCGCCACGCCGGGCGTTTCACCTGGGTGCGCCCCCTGGCCGGGCCCATCTGCTTCCCGGCCCTGGCCTCCGGGGAGGACGCCGAGCCCTTCTGCGCCGAGGTGCTTGAGGGGTGCGGCGCGCTGCTGCTTCCGGGCAGGCTCTACGGCGAGGCCTGGAGAGCCCATTTCCGCATGGGCTTCGGGCGCGCCGGTTTCGCGGCCGGGCTGGCGGCGCTTGATGAATACCTCATGAAATCAACCCGTTGAAACCGCGAAGGTTTCCTGAAAATTTACTCATTCTGCTTGAATTCTTTCCAAATTCGGGCAATTGTTTCCGGTCGCGTGACGACCTTGCCAAGCTGAAAACCGCTGGAGCAACCGAAGCCCCGAGCGGACAACATCCAACCGTGGAGGAGAACATGCGCAGAATCGTCGTCCTGGCCGCCCTGCTGATCGCCCTTGCTTCCCAGTCCGCCTGGGCCAAAACCATCGTCTTCGCTTCCGACGCCACCTGGCCGCCCATGGAGTTCGTCGGCCCCGACAAGGAAATGACCGGCTTCGCCGTCGACTACATGAAGGCCGCCGGCAAGGAAGCCGGGTTCACCCCCGAATTCAAGGCTGTCGCCTGGGACGGCATCTTCGCCGGTCTGGCCGCCAACAAGTACGACGCCATCTGCTCCTCCGTGTCCATCACCGACGAACGCAAGAACGCGATGGACTTCTCCATCCCCTACTTCAAGGTCCGCCAGGCCCTGGTGGTCCCCGTTGCCTCCAACGCCAAGACCCTGGCCGACATGAAGGGCAAGACCCTGGGCGCCCAGATTTCCACCACCGGCCACTTCGCCGTGAAGAAGGCCGAAGGCGTTAAGGACAAGTCCTACGACGAAGTGGGCCTGGCCATCGAAGACCTCTTCAACGGCCGCATCGACGGCGTCGTCTGCGACGACCCCGTTGCCGCCCAGTACGCCCTGCAGAACGACAAGTACAAGGGCAAGCTCAAGATCGCCGCCATCATCGAGACCGGTGAGGACGAGTTCTACGGCATCGCCGTCAAGAAGGGCGACAAGGAGACCCTGGCCCTGATCGCCAAGGGCATCAAGGCCGTGAAGGACAAGGGCATCGAGAAAGAACTGATCAAGAAGTGGATCGGTCAGTAGACCACTAAATTACGACGGGGGAGCGGCCGCCAGGCTTGCTCCCCCG
>JBKICO010000230.1:0-7970 GCA_046567065.1 Acidobacteriota bacterium | reverse complement strand
GCGTGCGCGGCGAGGCCTCCGGAAAACGCCTTACTTGCAGATGATGGCCTGCAGGGCCTCCACAGGGCTGCCGCTGGCGATGGGCTTGAAGGTCTGGTCGTCAGGGTCGATGGTGTTCAGGATCTTGCCGTTGCTGTCCGAATCCACGACCTTCTTGATGACGAATGTCTTGGCGCCGCAGTCCACGGCCATGATCTGCATGGACTTGTGGCAAACGTCAGTGTAGCCCATCTGGATTGTATATTTCTTGGCGTTCTCCTCGGACATGCGCACCACGTTGATGAAGGAGTAAACCCCCTTCCCATCCTCCTTGACGGAGCCTTTGTCGTAAAGGATCTCGTCGCCGTTCTTGGTGGCGTACTTCACCAGATCCTGGGCCAGGGCCAAACCCGCCTGGGATACCGCCGCGCACAGCGCGACGGCGGCCGCGTACCTGAGGGATTTTTTCATCCAACTGGAAGTATCAGTCACAACCGCAATCCTCGCTGAAAACGTTTTTCTGAAGGGCCACAGTTTGTCCGGGCGCGCATTCGACGAGCGAAGTGTCCACGCCCAGGTCGTCCAGGGCTAGTCCGAAAGCCCTGGTATTCTTTTCCAGCACGGGGAAGCTGCCCCAGTGCATGGGGATCACCTGTTTGCAGCGCAGCAGCTTGCAGGCCACGGCGGCTTGGCGGGCGTCCATGGTGAAGGTGCCGCCCACGGGCAGCAGGGCCGTGTCGATGGAGAAGAGCTTGCCGTAGAGTTCCATGGTGGCGAAGATGGCCGTGTCGCCCGCATGGTAGAGGGTGTAGCCGTCGGGCATGGTCAGGATGTAGCCCACGGGCAGCCCCGACTCGCTGGAGTGCACCGCCTGGACCATGGTGGCGCGCACGCTGCCCAGGTTCACGCTGCCGCCGATGTTGATGCCGATGCCATTGACCACCTGCGCCTGCGGCAGCCCCTTGCCCACGAGCTTGGTGCAGGTTTCCACTATGGCCAGCAGCTTGGCCCCGGTGGCCTTGCAGATGTCGAGGGCCTGGCCCACGTGGTCGCCGTGATCGTGGGTCACGAGCACGTAGTCCACCTTGGTCATATCCTTGGAGGATAGTGCGGCGCTCGGGTTGCCGTCGAAGAACGGGTCGATCAGGATGGTCAGGCCGTCGGTGCGCAATGTGAAGTTCGAATGGCCGTTCCATGTGAGTTCATGACGCATGTCGGGCTCCTCTCGTATTTGGTCCCGGTGTTTCACACCGTACGGGCTCAAGGCGTAACATAAAAAAACGGGTTTTGAAAAACATGTTCGGTTTGTCAAAACCGGTGCGGTCAACCGTCCTTCCAGCGTTTGCCGAGGGAGTGGGGGATGTCCAGCAGGTCGAGCGCTCTCGCAGCGATGAAGTCCGCCAGTTCGCCGATGGTCCGCGGCCTGCCGTAGAAACCGGGGCAGGCGGCCAGAATGGACGCCCCGGCCTGCTTGGCGGCCAGCATGTTGCGCAGGTGGATCTCGTTGAAGGGCGTCTCGCGGGGCACCAGCACCAGCTTTCGGCCCTCTTTGAGGGTCACGTCGGCGGCGCGGTGGATCAGGTTGGAGCCCAGGCCGTTGGCGATGGCCGCCAGGGAGGCCATGGAGCAGGGGCAGACGATCATGCCCGCGTGCCGCCAGGAGCCGCTGGCCGGCCCGGCGGCCACGTCGTGCTGGGTGTAGGTGGCGCGGGCCAGGGCCGAAAGCTCCCCGGCCGTAACCTCGGATTCCAGTTCGAGCACCTTGATGGCGGCGTCGGAGAGGATGAGGTGCAGCTCGCAGGCGGGGTCGGAGGCGATGGCGCGGGCCAGGGCCACGGCGTAAGGCATGCCGGACGCGCCCGTGAGGGCAAGGACGATGCGTTTTACGGTCATGGGGCATTTATATCCCGCCGCGCCCGGAAGTCCAGCGCCAGTTGCGCGGCCAGCCGGGTGGGCGTATAGTGGCAGGAACCAGCCGTCCGGCCGGAAACCGCCGGCCCTCGACAACAGCGGCTTGCGACTTATCTCTTGGCCGAAGATCCCTCGCGGGGTTTTGGAGCGCATACATGACCGATTCGATACGTCAGGACGAACGCGAATCCGGCACGATCCTCAAGGAGGAACTGCGGGAGCCGCGCAAATTCAGGGTGCTGCTGCACAACGACGACTATACCACCATGGAGTTCGTTGTGCATGTGCTCAAAGCGGTATTCAACAAATCCGACGCGGACGCGACCCAGATCATGCTGGCCGTGCACAAGAACGGCACCGGCGTCTGCGGCGTCTATACGGCCGAAATGGCCGAAACCAAGGTGGTATCCGTGCGCCAGTTGGCCCGCCAGAACGGCTACCCGCTGAAGTGCACCATGGAAGAGGAATAAATGCTGGGCAAGAATCTCGAACGCGTCCTCACCAATGCGGTGAAGGAAGTCAAAAGGCGCAACCACGAGTACCTCACGCTCGAACACCTGCTGCACGCCATCGTGCAGGAGGAGTCCGGAAAGGCCATCCTGCTCAGTTGCGGCGCCAACGTGGTGCGCCTGAAGCTCCAGTTGGAGCGTTTTTTCGCGGAACACATGGAGGTCGTCTCCGAGGAGCAGAGCTCCGAGGTGGTGCAGACCCTGGGCGTGCAGCGCGTGCTGCAGCGGGCCATCATGCCGATGCAGGCCGCCGGCAAGGAGAACGTGCTGGTGGGCGACGTGCTGGCCGCCATGTTCGAGGAGGACGACTCCTACGCGGTGTATTTCCTGAAATCCCAGGGCATCTCCCGGCTGGACGTGCTGGAGAGCATCGCCCACGGCCAGGGCGTGGAGCAGGGCGCCGAGGCGGAAACCGCGCCCAAGAACGGCGAGAAGCAGACCGCGCTGGAGCAGTTCACCGTGGAACTGGTGGCCAAGGCCCGCGACGGCAAGATCGACCCGCTCATCGGCCGCGAGGAGGAGCTGACCCGCACCGTGCAGGTGCTGGCGCGCCGCCGCAAGAACAACCCCCTCTACGTGGGCGACCCCGGCGTGGGCAAGACCGCCCTGGCAGAGGGCCTGGCCCTGCGCATCGCCAACGGCGACGTGCCGGAGACCTTCAAGAACGTGGAGGTTTTCGCGCTGGACATGGGCGCGCTGCTGGCCGGAACCAAGTACCGGGGCGACTTCGAAGCCAGGATGAAGTCCGTGCTGGGCGAGCTGAACGCCAAGCCCGGGGCCATCCTCTTCGTGGACGAGATCCACACCATCGTGGGCGCGGGCGCCACCAGCGGCGGCACCATGGACGCCTCCAACATCCTCAAGCCCGTGCTGGCCTCCGGGCAGCTCCGCTGCATCGGCTCCACCACCTACGAGGAGTACAAGAACCATTTCGAGAAGGACCGCGCCCTCTCCCGCCGCTTCCAGAAGATCGAGGTGCCCGAGCCCTCCATCGAGGAGGCCGTGGAGATCCTCAAGGGCCTCAAGCCCCACTACGAGGAGCACCACGGCGTGCAGTACACCCCGGCGGCCCTGCGCAGCGCGGTGGAGCTCTCCGCCAGGCACCTCAACGACCGCTTCCTGCCCGACAAGGCCGTGGATGTCATCGACGAGGCCGGGGCCGTGTTCCGCCTGCAGGGGAAGCCCGGCAAGCACACCGTGGGCGTGCACGAAGTGGAGAAGATCATCTCGCGCATGGCCAGGATTCCGGCCCAGCGCGTCTCCTCGACCGACCGGGCCAGGCTCTCCGGCGTGGAGGACGAGCTCAAGCGGCTCATCTTCGGTCAGGACGAGGCCGTGGAAGTGCTGTGCAAGGCCATCAAGCGCTCCCGCGCCGGGCTCTCTCCGGCGGGCAGGCCCACGGGCAACTTCCTGCTGGCCGGGCCCACCGGCGTGGGCAAGACCGAGCTGGCCAAGCAGTTGGCCAACGTGCTGGGCGTGCACTTCATGCGCTTCGACATGAGCGAATACATGGAAAAGCACGCCGTGGCCCGGCTCATCGGCGCGCCCCCGGGCTACGTGGGCTTCGACCAGGGCGGCCTGCTCACCGAGGGCATCCGCAAGCACCCCTACTGCGTGCTGCTGCTCGACGAGATCGAGAAGGCCCACCCGGACATGTTCAACATCCTGCTTCAGGTGATGGACTACGCCACGCTCACCGACAACAACGGCCGCAAGGCGGACTTCAGCAACGTCATCCTGCTGATGACCTCCAACGCGGGCGCGCGGGAGATGGCCGCCAACACCATCGGCTTCGGCGCGGCCAAAAGCGGCGACGCCGAGAGCCACGGGCGCAAGGCCATCGAGAAGCTCTTCTCGCCGGAGTTCCGCAACCGCCTCGACGCCATCGTCAGCTTCAAGCCGCTCAGCTCCGACATCATGGAGATGATCGTGGGCAAGTACGTGGCCGATCTCAACAAGCAGCTCAAGGAGCGCCGCGTCACCCTTGACCTCGGCCCCAAGGCCGTGGCCTGGCTGGCGGAGAAGGGCTTCGACCCCGCCTTCGGCGCAAGGCCCCTGGCGCGCCTGATGCAAGACAAGCTCAAGGACCCGCTCACCGACGAACTGCTCTTCGGCAAGCTGCAGAAGGGCGGGCACGTGAAGGTGGATACTGCCCTCGAAGGCCCCAAGAAGGGCGCGCAGGGCAAGGGCGAAACCGTGCTGCGCTTCGAGTTCGAGCCCCGGGTCAAGGAGAAGGAAAAGGCCTAGAACCGGCGTTTCCAACGAATACGCCCCGCCCGGACGCGAGTTCGTCCTGGCGGGGCGTTTTGTTGCGCTGGCCTACAGGTTGTAGAGCGTATCGCCGGGGATGATGTGCAGGCCCTTCTGCTGGAGCAGTTCGATGGCCTGGTCGGTCTTGTCGAAGCGGAAGACGATGATGGCCGTCTTGGAGCTCTGCTGCACGAAGGCGTACATGTACTCCACGTTGACACCGCCCCCGGAGAGGATCTGCAGGATGGCGTTGAGCCCGCCGGGCTGGTCGTCAACCTCCACCGCCACCACGGAGGTGCGGCCCACGGTGAAGCCGTTCTCCTTCAGGGCCTTCTTTGCCTTCTCGTGGTCGGAGACGATCAGGCGCAGGATGCCGAAATCCGAGGTGTCCGCCAGGGAGAGCGCCCGGATGCTGATCTTGTTCTCGGCCAGGATGCGGGTGACTTCCTCAAGGCGTCCGGCACGGTTCTCCAGGAAGATGGATATCTGTTCGACTTTCATGGGTGCCCCCTAGTTCTGCTTGCGTAGGTCGAGAATGCGCTTGGCCTTGCCTTCGGAGCGCTGGATGGAGCGGGGCTCCACCAGTTTGACCATGGCGGTCACGCCCAGGTAATCCTTGATGTTCTTGACGATCTTGCCCTCGATGCGCTGCAGGACCTTGATCTCGTCGGAGAAGAGCTTCTCGTCCACCTCGACCTGGATCTCCAGGGTGTCCAGGTTGCCCTCGCGCTTGACCACCAGCAGGTAGTGCGGGGCCAGGCCCTCGGTCTCCAGCAGGATGGATTCGATCTGGCTGGGGAACACGTTGACGCCGCGGATGATGAGCATGTCGTCGCTGCGGCCCATCATGCGGTGCACGCGCGCGGTGGTCCGGCCGCAGCGGCAGGGCACCTTGTTCAGGATGGTGATGTCGCGGGTGCGGTAGCGGATGAGGGGCTGGGCTTCCTTGGTGAGCGTGGTGATCACCAGTTCGCCCTGCTCGCCGGGGGGGAGCACCTCGCCCGTCTCCGGGTCGATGATCTCCACCAGGAAGTGGTCCTCCATGATGTGCAGGCCGTTCTGGGCGTTGTGGCATTCGATGCCCACGCCCGGGCCCATGATCTCGGAGAGGCCGTAGATGTCGATGGCGGTGATGCCCATCTTGTCCTCGATGTCGCGGCGCATCTCTTCCGTCCAGGGTTCGGCGCCGAAGATGCCGATGCGCAGGTCCAGGTCCTTGAAGCTGAACCCGGCCTCCTGGGCGGCCTCGTGCAGCACCAGGGCGTAGGAGGGCGTGGAGCAGATCACGGTGGGGCCGAAGTCCTTCAGCAGCATCACCTGGCGCTTCGTGCCGCCGCCGGAGACGGGCACGATGGTGGCCCCCAGCTCCTCGGCGCCGTAATGCGCGCCCAGGCCGCCGGTGAACAGGCCGTAGCCGTAGGCGTTGTGGATGATGTCCTTGGCGGAGGCCCCGGCCGCCACGAAGCAGCGGGCCATCAGCCTGGCCCAGTTGCGCACGTCGCGGTGGGTGTAGCCCACCACGGTGGACTTGCCCGTGGTGCCGCTGGAGGCGTGGATGCGCACCACGTTTTCCTTGGGCACTGCGAAGAGGCCGAAGGGGTAATGGTTGCGCAGGTCCTGTTTTTCGGTGAACGGCAGGAGCTTCAGGTCGGCCAGGGAGCGGATGTCGCTCGGCTTGATGCCGCGCTCGTCGAATTTCTGGCGGTAAAAGCCGACATTGGCGTAGACTCGCTCCACCAGGGCCTGGAGCCGCCTGAGTTGCAGGGCTTCCAGGTCCTCCCTGGGCAGGGTTTCCATCTCCACGTCGAAAATCATAGGGGCGTCACCTCCGGATCGTGCGCGTGTCAGATGATTCCTGCCCGAATGGCCCCGCCCGCGTCAACCGGGACGAACGAATTTGCGTTTGCCCATGTGCCTTGAAAACTGTAGGAAGAGCCACGGAAAACACTATGCCCAGCAAGAAGAAAAACACCATCCCCACAAGCGATAAAGTCAATCTGGTGGCCGAGTGGCTGCTGGAGAAGAAAGCCAAGGATCTGGTGGCCCTCGACGTCACCAAGGTCTGCACCATCACCGAAGCCATGATCGTCGCCACGGCGGGCAGCGTCCGCCAGGCCCAGACCCTGGCCGACCACATCCTCACCCGCGCGGCCGAGGAGAAGCTCTCCTACCTCGGCATGGACGGCTACAAGACCGGCCAGTGGATCCTGGTGGATTTGAACGACGTCATCGTTCACATCTTCCAGGAGGAGTCGCGCGGCTTCTACAACATCGAAGGCCTCTGGGCCGAAGGGGTGGAGATGCCCCTCCCTGAAGCCCCCGCTCCAACCGCCGAATAGACGCATGACAAAATCCCCGACGCTTCTGCTTATCCTGGACGGCTGGGGCCTCGCCCCGGCCGGCCCGGGCAACGCCGTGACCCAGGCCTGCCCCCAGACCCTCGAACGCCTTGCCCGCGAGTATCCCACCGCGCGCCTGGCCTGCAGCGGCAGGGCCGTTGGGCTGCCCGACGGCTTCATGGGCAACTCCGAGGTGGGGCACATGAACATCGGGGCCGGGCGCGTGGTCTACCAGGACATGACCCGCATCGACGTCTCCATCGAGGACGGCTCCATCCGCCGCAACCCTGTGCTGGCGGAACTTGCCGCCAAGGTGAAGGCCAGCGGCGGCAAGCTGCACCTGATGGGGCTGATGTCGGACGGCGGGGTGCACAGCCACCAGCGGCATGTTGAAGCGTTACTTGAGGTTTTCAAGGGCCACGGCCTGGAGCGGGCCTACGTGCACTGCTTCATGGACGGGCGCGACACGCCACCCAGCAGCGGCGCGGGCTACTTGCGGGCCCTGGTGGAAGCCATGGGGCGCATCGGCTTCGGCGAGGTGGCCTCGGTGACGGGGCGCTTCTACGCCATGGACCGCGACAAGCGCTGGGAGCGCGTGGCCGAAGCCTACGCGGCCCTCACCGAGGGCAAGGGCCAGCTCGTGGCCGACCCTGTTGCCGCTTTGAACGAGGCCTACGCCACGGGCGAAACAGACGAGTTCGTCAAGCCTAGGCTGGTTTCCGGCCCGGAGGGCAAGCCCCTGGCCCTCATCCAGGACGGCGACGCCGTGTTCTTCTTCAATTTCCGCTCCGACCGCGCCCGGGAGATCACCGAGGCCTTCATCCAGGACGGCTTCAAGGGCTTCGCGCGCGGGGTGCGGCCCGCGCTCTCCGGCTACGCCACCATGACGGAGTACGACTCCTCCTTCGGCCTGCCCGTGGCCTACGCCCCCGAGGAGCTGACCCACACCCTGGGCCAGGTCTACTCCGAGGCGGGTCTCAAG
>JBKICO010000229.1:0-11561 GCA_046567065.1 Acidobacteriota bacterium | reverse complement strand
AAGGGGAAACGCCTGTGAGCAGCAAGAACTGGAAGATCCTGGCGGCGATACTGGCCGCGCTGGCGGGGGCCAACCTGCTGGTGCTGCCGCACCACCCGCACTTCGAGGCCGAGGCCCTGCCCGGGTTCTGGGCCGCGTTCGGGTTCCTGGGCGGGCTGGCCCTGTGCGTGGCCGCCGGGGCCATGCTGGGGCCGCTGGTCAGGATCAACGGGAGGGAAGGCGATGGCCGCTGAAATGGTGGGCTTCGTGCATCCGTCCCTGGCCTTTTTGGGCCTGGCCGCGCTGCTGCCCTTCGCCAAGGGGCGGATCAACTGGAAGCCGCTGACGCTCATCCCGCCGCTGATCGCGGTGGCCACGGCCGTGTGGCTGAGCTTCTCCCTGGAGGGCGGCCAGGTCGTGCTGGCGAAGATGCACTGGCTGGGCAATACCCTGGTGCTGGCCCGGGCGGACAAGCTCTCCCTGGTGTTCATGCACGTGTTCGCGCTGCAATCCCTGCTGGCGGCCGTGTATTCCCTCTACCAGGACGCCCCGGCGGAACCGGCCGCCGCCGCCCTGCACGTGGGCGGGGCCCTGGGCTGCCTGCTGGCGGGCGACTACCTCACCCTCTTCGTGTTCTGGGAGCTGACCAGCATAGGCTCCACGCTGCTCATCTGGCTCAGGCGCACGGATTCGGCCATGGCTGCGGGCTACCGCTACTTCCTGTTCCACATCTTCGGCGGGCTGCTGCTGCTCTTCGGGCTGATCCTGCGCTACAAGGCCACGGGCTCCCTGGCTTTCGAGCATGTGGCCCCCGGCCCGCTGGCCCTGTACGACATGCTCATCCTGGCCGGGTTCGCGGTGAACGCCGCCGTGGTGCCGCTGCACGCCTGGCTCTCAGACGCCTACCCCGAGGCCTCGGCCATGGGCTCGGTGTACCTGTGCGCCTTCACCACCAAGACGGCGGTGTACGTGCTGGCCCGGGCCTTCTCCGGCTTCGAGCCGCTGACGGTGGCCGGGGCGGCCATGGTGCTCTACGCGGGCGTCTACGCCCTGATCGAGAGCGACGCCCGGCGCAGCCTGGCCTACCAGACCATCGCCCAGGTGGGCTTCATGCTGGCGGGCATCGGCGTGGGCACGGAGATGGCCCTCAACGGGGCCTGCGCGCATGCCTTCGCCCACGTGGCCTACAAGGGGCTCATGTTCATGGCCGTGGGCGCGGTGCTGACCTCCACGGGCACGGCGCGCATGGAGCGCCTGGGCGGCTTGGCCAAGGCCATGCCCCTGGTGGCGGCCTGCTACCTGGCGGCCGCAGCCAGCACCTCGGGCCTGCCGCTGTTCGGCGGGTTCACCACCAAATCCATGACCATTTCAGCCGCCTCGGGCTTCAACACCTGGCTGGGCCTGGCCCTGGAGCTGGGCGCGCTGGCGGCCATCCTGGCGGTGGGCGTGCGCCTGCCCTACCTGGTGTTCTTCGCCCCCAAGGGGCAGGCCGAGGCGGTGGCCCCGGTGCCGAACTGCATGAAGGCGGGCATGATCGGCGGTGCGCTGGTCTGCCTGGGCCTGGGCGTGTTCCCGGGCGCGCTGTACGCCATCCTGCCCTACAAGGTGGACTTCCAGCCCTACACGGCCTGGAGCGTGCTGCAGTCGCTCATGCTCACGGGCTTCGGGCTGCTGGCCTACATGATCGCCAGGAACGTGGTGGCCCCGCTGCCCGGGCGTCTGGCGGATTTCGACATGCTCTACGGGGCCGTGGGCCGGGTGTTCTACAAGCTGGTGTCGCAGCCGTTGGCCCTGGTGGACGGCTTCTGGAGCGAGGTCTACCGCACTGTGGGCCTGCGCGGGCTGATGGAAAAGGCGCGCTTCGCGGCCGTGTTCGACCGCAAGGGCATCGACATGGTGGTGGACGGCGCGGCCTACGCCGCCGGGCACCTGGGCGGGGTTGCGGCCACGGCGCAGACCGGCAGGCTGCAGACCTACCTGGCGGCCTCGCTGGCCCTGGCCGTGGCTGTGTTCGCGGGGATCTGGCTGTGGCCGTAGATCATCTGGCGTCCCGCGCCCCCCTGGCCCTCGCGCCGGAAGCGGGAGGCGTATTTGAAGAACACCCGCCCCGCCGGGCTGCGGACAGGCCGCACCGGGAGCCGGGCGGAGGCGTTCATAGCTTTACCGGATCGTTCTGGCATTCGAGACAGGAGAGACCATGACCGCAAGCGGCGGATTCCCCTTCCTGACCACCTTGATGGTTTTACCCCTGGCGGCGGCTCTGGCCGCGCTCCTCCTGCGGCGCGAGTCCGCCGTCAGGTGGTTCACTCTGGCGGTGGGGCTGCTGGAGCTCGGCCTGGCGGTTCCGCTGCTGAGCTTCCAGCCCTCGCGGCCGGGCTTCCAGTTCGTTGAACTGGCGGACTGGGTGCCCCAGTGGGGCATGCACTACCACCTGGGCCTGGACGGGCTGAGCCTGATCATGGTGCTGCTCTCGGTGTTCCTGCTGCCGCTGTGCGTGCTGTGCTCCTGGACGTACATCACCAAGCGCATCAAGGAGTTCCACATCTGCCTGCTGGTGATGACGGCGGCCTGCGTGGGTGTGTTCTCCGCGCTTGATTTCGTGCTCTTCTACGTGTTCTGGGAAGCCATGCTGGTGCCCATGTTCCTGCTCATCGCCGTGTGGGGCGGGCCGGAGCGGCGCTACGCCTCGCTGAAGTTCTTCCTGTACACCCTGGCGGGCAGCACGCTCTTGCTGGTGGCGATCATCGCCTTCAGGGCGGTGGGGGGCAGCTTCTCCATCCCCGAGCTGCTGGGGCATGAATTCCCGGTCACCTTCCAGCGCTGGGCCTTCCTGGCCATGGCCCTGGCCTTCGCCATCAAGGTGCCCATGTTCCCCTTCCACACCTGGCTGCCCGCCGCGCACGTGCAGGCCCCCAGCGCGGGCAGCGTGATCCTTGCGGCGGTGCTTCTCAAGATGGGCACCTACGGCTTCATGCGCTTCTGCCTGGGCCTGACCCCCGAGGCCAGCCACTTCTTCGCCCCCATGATGATCGGGCTCTCAGTGATCTCCATCCTCTACGGCGGCTACACGGCCCTGGGCCAGACCGATCTCAAGCGCATGGTGGCGTATTCGTCCGTGGGCCACATGGGCTTCGTGACGCTGGGCATCTTCATGTTCAACATGCAGGGCCTCACCGGGGCGCTGATGCAGATGCTCAACCACGGCATCACCACGGGCGCGCTGTTCATGATGCTTGGCGCGGCCTACGAGCGCAGCCACAGCCGCGAGATGGGCGACCACCTGGGCATGGGCAAATACCTGCCCGCGTTCATGGGCCTGTGGGGGCTGTTCGCGCTGTCCTCCCTGGGCTTCCCCGGCACCAACAGCTTCGTGGGCGAACTGCTCGTGCTCACCGGGGCCTTCAAGGCCAACCTGTGGGCCGGGGCGCTCTCCATCCCCGGTGCGCTGCTGGCGGCGGCCTACATGCTGCGCGCCACGCGGAGCATGGCCTGGGGCCAGCCCAGCACGGCGGCGGCCTGGGCGGACCTCAACATCCGGGAGTGGACGGCCCTGGCCCCGCTTGCGGTGCTGGTCATCTGGATCGGCTTCGCGCCCGGGCTGGCCATGCGCTCCATGGAGCCCACCGTGGCCCGGCTGCTGGAACACGTGAACACCCGCACGGCCCTGGCCCATAAGGCCGCGCAGCCTGAACGACCCATCCTGGCGGAGGTGACGCCGTGAGCGCCCTGCTGCAACTGGCCCCCGAAGCGGGCATGGCGGCCCTGGCCCTGCTGTTTCTGATCGAGGCCCTGGATTTCGGCAAGCTCGGCGCGCTGCGGGTGTGGGCTTCCGCAGCCGTGGCGGCCCTGGCGCTGTTGGCCCTGGGCCAGCGCGGCGTGCTGTTCGGGGGCTGCTACAGCCTGGATGCGCTCTCGCAGTTCTTCAAGGCCGCCGTGGCCGTGGGCTTCTGCGTGGTGGTGGCCATCGGTTCGCGCCCGCGCGAGGTGGACGCCGCGAAGCAACCCGACTATTTCATGCTGCTGGCCATATCGTCGCTGGGGTTGATGCTCCTGGCCTCGGCCACGGAGCTGGTGACCATGTACCTGGCCCTGGAGCTGGCCTCGCTCTCCCTCTACGCCGTTGCGCCTCTGCGGGCGGAAAGCCGCCCCGCCGCCGAGGCGGCCGTGAAGTACATCCTCTACGGGGCCATGGTCACGGCGCTCTCGCTCTACGGCCTGTCGCTGATCATGGCCGCGCAGCACACCACCTACGTGGCCGAGTTGGCCGCCAAACCCTGGAGCGTCACCGCAGCGCCCCTGGCCGTGATCGGGCTGGCGCTCTACCTGACGGGCTTCCTGTTCAAGCTGGCCCTGTTCCCGTTCCATTTCTGGTGCCCGGACGTGTACCAGGGCGTGGGCAACGAGACCGCGGCCTTCGTCTCCACGCTGCCCAAGCTGGGGGCGCTGGCCGTGCTGGTGCGCCTGGTGGGCGCCATCGGGCTGGACGCCCAGACCGCCGACGCCCTGGCAGCCCTGGCCGCGCTCTCCATGACGGCGGGCAACTTCTCGGCCCTGGTCCAGAAGGACCTCAAGCGCCTGCTGGGCTTCTCCAGCGTGTCCCACGCGGGCTACGCGGCCATGGGGCTGGTGGCCGGAGGGCCGGACGGGCTCACTGCGGCAGCATTCTACGGCGTGTGCTACCTGCTGATGAACCTGGCGGCCTTCTACGTGGTCTGCCGGGTGCGCCCCGACGGGCAGAACCCCACGCTCTCCGACCTGGACGGCCTGTACCGCACCTCGCCGGGCATGGCCTTCGTGCTGCTGGCGGCGGCGTTCTCGCTGGTGGGGCTGCCGCCCACGGCGGGCTTCACGGGCAAGTTCTTCCTGCTGAGCTCCCTGTGGGGCCACGGGCACGACTGGCTGGTGATCGTGGCGGTGCTGAACACGGCCATCGCCATCTACTACTACCTGAACATGGTGCGCCACGCCTACACCGCCGAACCCGCCGCCGATGGCGTCACCCCCACGGCGGGCGGGCTCGCGCCGCTGTTGGGGGGATCGCTGGCCGTGTGCTTGCTGGGTGTCGGGCTTTACCCCGCACCGCTGCTGGGGCTGGCCCAGGCGGCGGCTCGGGTCGTGTTGCCGTAGTAGCCGGGCGATGAGGAGCCTCCGGCGGCCAAAGGGCTCCGCCCTTTGGAATCCCGAATAAGCTCCGCCCGGACATCGCCGTTGGCAACCGCCCAGGCCCGCGCTATGGTGCGCGCCCTATGACCTTCACCTCCGCCTTCCACAGCGTGGTGCTGCCCCTGGGCAAGCTGCTGCTGACGCTGAGCATCTCCCTGCTCGTGGCCAACCTCATCGAGACCCTGAACTGGACGCGCTACCTGGCGCGCTTCGCCAGGCCCCTGGTGCGCCTGGGCAACATGCAGGACGTGGTGGGGGCCAGCTTCTCCCTGGCCTTCTTCTCGGGCATGGCGGCCAACACCATGCTGGCTGAGGCCCACCAGCAGGGCAAACTCTCCGACCGGGAGCTGATCCTGGCCAACCTGTTCAACTCGCTGCCCACGTACTTCCTGCACATGCCGACCATGGTGCTTGTTGCCATGCCCTTCCTGGGCTCCGCCGGGGCGGTCTACGTGGGGCTGACGCTGGGCGCGGCGCTCTTGCGCACGCTTCTCATAGTGCTCATGGGCCGCGCCGTGCTGCCCCCGCAGGAGGAGGGCTGCCTGGAGTGCCAGCTCCCCGAGAAAGGCCCCACCTGGCGCGAGGCCCTGCACAAGAGCTGGCGGCGCTTCAAGAAGCGCATCGTGAAGATCTGCCTGATCACCGCGCCCATCTACGCGGGCATGGTGGCGCTCAACAACTGGGGCTTCTTCACGGCGGCGGAGAGCTTCCTGGCCGAGCACATGGGCTCGGTGCAGTGGCTCTCGCCCAAAGCGGCCTCCATCGTGGTCTTTGGCATGGCGGCGGAGTTCACCGCCGGGCTGGCCGCGGCGGGCGCGCTGCTCAACACCGGGGAACTGCCCATGAAGGAGATCGTGCTGGCCCTGCTGCTGGGCAACCTGCTCTCCACGCCCATGCGGGCCTTCCGCCACCAGTTCCCCTATTATGCCGGCATCTTCCGCCCGGCGCTGGCCATGAAGCTCATCGTGCACAACCAGGCCTTCCGGGCCGCCAGCCTGGTGCTGGTGGGCCTGGGCTACGCCCTGCTGGGGTAGCGGTGTGGACGCGGCGGACATCCTGGCCCGGCTGAGGCCGCTTGGCAGCGAGCACAACCGGCAGGGCATGGCCCGCTTCGGCATCAACGCCGCGCGTGCGCTGGGCGTGGGCATGGCCCCGCTACGGGCCATGGCCCGCGAAGCCGGGCGCGATCAAGCCCTGGCCCTGGCGCTCTGGGAGACGGGCGTGCATGAGGCGCGCATCCTGGCCTGCATGGTGGCCGACCCGGCCCAAACGGACCGGACCCTGCTGGACGCCTGGGCGGCTGACTGCGATTCCTGGGATGTGACGGACCAGCTCTGCAACAAGCTGGCGGTGAAGTGCGCCCCGGCCTGGGAACTCGCGGACGCCTGGTCCCTGCGGGAGGAGGAGTTTGTGCGCCGGGCCGGATTCTCGCTCATGGCGCAACTGGCCGTGCACGACCGCAAGGCCCTGGATGCGGCCTTCGAGCCCTTCCTGTGTCGGATCGTTCAGATGTCCGGCGATGGGCGTAACTTCGTGAAGAAGGCCGTGAACTGGGCCTTGCGCCAGATCGGCAAGCGCAGCCCCGGCCTGCGCCTGCGGGCCGAGGCCGTGGCAGGGGAACTGGCCGGGTCCGCCCTGCAAAGCGCCCGCTGGATAGGGCGCGACGCCCTGCGCGAGTTCGCGGTGCGGCCCGTGCGGCAGGCCCAAGCCAGACGGAAGGCTCTGAGCTAACCCCCCCTCTCCATTCGCTGGGGCGCGGCCGGCCGTGTGTGCTGCGGGCGTAAGCCCCAGGGCTAGTCCAACTCCCTGACCATGGGCGTGCGCCTGGGCTCCGGCGTGGATTTGGCCACGTTGCGCCCGCCCGCGAAGCCCAGCAGGCCGAACGAGCCGTAGTGCGTGACCTTGTTCGCCGCCTGGAGCACGGCCTGCGCCTCAGCCCCGGCTGCGGCCTGGAATGCGGCCACGCAGCCGCCTTCACGCTCCAGGGCGGCGAACACCGAGTCCGCGCCGGGCGCTTCGGGCAGCACGTCGCGCAGGCCCGGCAGCGGGAAGCGCGGCATGCCAAGCACCAGCACGTTCCCGCCCTCAAGGCTCCTCTTCTGCTCCGGCGTGAGCTTCTCCTCCTCCAGAACTGCCCCCCGCACCTGGCCCAGACCGCCCAGCAGCACGGGCAGGGCGGCTCGCAGGGCTTGCGAGGCGTCGGCTGCCAGCAGCACGCGCAGGTCCTTCGCGCCCTTGACCGTATTCACCGAGGGCGGCACCTCGGCGGGGTCCAGCAGGCGGAAGCAGTCCGCGTCCGGGTCCAGGCGCAGGCGCAGGGGCTTGCCCGGCGTGCGCAGCTCGAAGCCCGCCCGAGCCCCGTCCATGACGAACTCCGCGCGCTGCGCTCCGCCTTCGTAATCCACCTGAGCCGCGAGCCTGAGCAGGTAGGGGTCGCCCTTCTGGATGGCCTCGGCGCGTACGACCCAGCCCCCGGCGGGGTCGGGTTCGCTCGCGACCTGACCCAACGTAAGTTGGGGGCCGCCCGTGCGGGTGAGCCACTGCTCCATGAAGCGGCGGCTGCGCTCCTGGCTGAAATCGCCCTGCCCGGCGAAGGTTTTTTGGAAATCCTCCCAGGCGGCGGGTCGGAAGAGCTTTTCTGTGTAGATCCGGCGCAGCCCGGCCCAGAAGGCCTCGTCGCCGGTGAAGCCGCGCAGCATGTGGAACACGAACATGGCCTTGCCGTAGCCCACGGCCTGGCTGGCGGCGGAGAAGCGCGAGCCGAAGCGCTCCAGGGGCATGTCCGCCCCGGGGCTCTGCGCCGTCAGGGCGGAGAAGGCCCGCAACGCCCGCAGGCGGTAGGCCTTGGCCTCGGCGGGGGAGGCCAGCTCCTGGGAGAGGTAGTCCGCCACGTAGGTGGTCAGCCCCTCGCACCAGTTGCCGGACTCGGCGGAGACCAGCACCCCGTTGCCCCACCAGCTGTGGGCGGCCTCGTGGCGCAGGCTGGTCTCCGGGATGAAGGGCAGGGGCAGCACCTGGGAGCCCAGCAGCGTGTAGGAGGGGAAGCCGTAGCCAGTGGGCAACGGGTTCTCCACCACGGCGAACTTCTCCAGGGGGTAGGGGCCGTGCAGCTCGGAATAGAAACGCAGGTGGCGCGCGGCGGCCTCCAGGTAGATGTCGGGCGAGACCTTGGAACCCGGCAGGAAGAAGGTCTGCACCGCCACGGCGCTCCCGCCGGGGAGCGTCTCCCGGCGTTCCTGGAGTGCGTAGCGGGCCAGGCACAGCCCCAGCCTGCCCACGGGCTTGCGCACGCTCCAGGCCGAGACGGTCTTCCCGCCTTCCTCCGTGAAGCCCTCCAGCCTGCCCTGGCTCACGGCCTTGATGCCGCCCGGGGCCGTGACGCGAAGGGCGTAAATGTCCCCGCCGTCCGCACTTGCGGGATGCCAGAGGCTGCCGGGCATGAGCATGGCCCAGTCCGGCCCGGCCACGGCGTCGTCGGCCAGGGCTCCGGGGTTGTCGGTGCCGCCCGGCCCGGCCTGCGGGGGCTGCCCCAGGGCGACGCTGTAGCGCAGGGTCACGGCCTTCGCGCCCTTGGGCAGGGAAAGGCGCAGCAGCTCCCCGGACCGGGCGGGCTTCAGGGCCTTGCCGCCCGCCTCAGCGGCGAGGCCCGAGGCCGAGGGTGAGAGGGTCAGCAAAAGCTCGGCGGGGGGCTGGTCAGGCAGGGCGATGGCGTCCGTCACCAGGAGCCGCCTGGCGGGGAGGTCCAGCAGGGCCTCGAGGGAGTGGCTCAGGGGCGCGGCCGCATTGGCGGACGCCGCGCAGCAGCACAGGGCCAACAGCGAAATAAGGGCGCGGAGGATCATGCCCGTGCATAACCCGCCGCGCCCGGTTTAGGAAGGGGAGCGTTAGCCGCCTTGCTTCATGAAGGAGCTTGTCCAGTTTCCGAAGGTGCCCATGTTGCTTCCGACGGCGCGCAGCAGCCCGTTGGGGTTGCCGGTCTCCACGAGGCCGCCCACGCCGCCGCCCAGGGAGCTGCCCAGGGACGCGCCGAGGCCGATCCCGGCCCCGCCCGTGAGCACGCCGCCCAGCAGGCCGCCGCCGATGCCGCCCAGCACCGAGCCCAGGCTGCTGCCCAGCCCCGAGCTGGAGGACGACTGGTTTGCGGCGTTCTTGAGCATCTTCTTCTCCCAGTGCTCCACGTCGGGGTCCACCTGACCCCAGGTGCCGTAGATGCGGTTCCAGGCCGCGTCGTTCTGGCGGGCGTCCCAGTACATGCCCTGGGTGTCCCAGTCCTGGCGGCTTTGGGCCAGCATGTTGTCGAAGTCGATCTGGCGCTGGGCCTGGGCGTCGGCCCAGTCGCGCTGATCCTCGCTGGCGCGGTAGGCGTAGGCGTTGTCCGCGGCGTTATCCTGGTAGGCCAGGCTGTTCATGTACTGGTTTTCGTCCATGCGGTTCTGCCAGACGTTGTAGCGTTCCTGGTTGGCGGCCTGGTTCTCGTTCATGCGGGCGTTCCAGGCCTGCATCTGCTGGTTGCTGGCGAACTGCTGGTCCTGCTGCTGGAGGGCGTAGCGCTTGGCCGTGGCCTGGGCGGCGTTGTCCACCAGGGAGTTGAGGTAGGTGGTGTCGGCCTGCTGGTCCATCTGGCGGGTGAACTGGCTGGAGCCGTAGAGCCCCCGGTTGGAGTAGGAGTCCACCAGGTTGCGGCGGGTGTTGTCGTAGGCGGTCTTGGCGGCGGTCTCGCCGCTTGCGCGCAGGGCGTTCTCGTAGCGGCTGTAGTCGCCGCCTTCCAGCCCGGCGTAGACAGGGGCCTGGACGCCGTATGCCTGGTAGGTGGGGTCGCCCCCCGGAGCCTGGTACGCGGAGTACTGGAAGTTCTGATAGGCCGGGGGCGTCCACTGGGTCTGTGCGGGGCGCACGGCGCTGTTGCCCCACCATTGGCTGTCGTCCAGGTAGGGGGCGGGGCGGTAGGGGTCAACGCCGTTCTGCTCTGCCAGGAGGTGGGCCTGGGTCAGGCCGAAGGTGGTGGGTCCGTCATAGCTCATGGTTCGTTCTCCTTGATGGTTTATCCGTTGACGCGGGCGAATTCCGCCTGGCAACGGCGGAGGCGGATGCGGCCTCCTGTGGTTTGCAACTGGAAGGACACGGCCCAATCCCGGAAGCGGGTGCGCGAGACGCTCTTGGTCTGCGATGAAGCGCCGAGGATCTGGCCCGCATCGGCCAGGGGGCCGGTTGCGTCGCTCAACTTGCCCAGGCCCGGGTTGGCGCTCCAGGCGATGAGCTCCACGGGGCTGATCTGGTCGGAGCCGAGGGCCTGGAGCGCGCCGGAGCCTGGGGAGAGGGCCTCGAAGTCGAGCTTGGCGCTGCGCAGCACCAGCGCGCCCTGGGTGGTGAACACCTTGGAGCGCACTGTTGACGTGATGTTGGTCTGAGCGCCGGGCAGGATTTCATCGCGGGATTCATCCGGCCCCAGGCGGTATACCGACCCCCCGTGCCCGGCCATGTAGACCGTACCGCCGGCCTGGCAGGCGTCGGCCATGATCCGGCCCTGGAAGTCGAAGCGGGTCCAGGCCTGGTTGTGGGGGTGGAAGGCCAGCACCTGGGGGTCGCCCTCGATGAAGACCAGCATGGCCCCCAGCGCGGGCATAAAGCGCATGGAGGAGACGTTGCGGCCCCCCAGCAGCGGGTTCACGGGCCGCCCGGCGACACCCACCTGGATGTCGCCGTATTGCTGCACCCCGGCCAGGTCCATGATGCCGCCGTGCCCGGCGAAGAAGAGGTTGTTGCCCACGAACTCCACGGCGCGCGGGCCGGAGGCGCTCTGGTTGCGGGAGAGTTCATTGATGGACCACTGGTCCACGGCGCCGCCGGTCTGCAGGCGCAGGATGCGCCTGGAGGAGTCGCCGGACTTGAAGACCACCAGGTCCTTGCCGATGACGCCGAAGGCGTTGACGCGCAGGCCGTCGCCGTACCCGGCGCGCAGGAACACCGCGCCGTTGCCGATGTCCCAGTCGGTTTCGTCGAAGGGGCCGCTGAAGGCCACGCCGTCCAGATCCTGCGCGGAGTTGGCGGCCAGGCGGCAGTTCACCTCCACCAGGGCGGTGGCCGAGGGGGAGGAGGCGATGGTTTCAAGGGTTGCCCCGTCCCAGGTGCGCAGGTGCGGGCCGCCGTCCGCGATGACGAGCTTGCCGTGGAAGGTGACCAGGCTGGGGGTGACGCCGGGCTGGTCCAGGTCGGCCACGGGGCTCCAGGCCGGGGGCTGGGCGGAGAGGTCCAGGCTGTGGAGTTTGCCGGCGGCGGTGGCGGCGATCAGGGAGCCGGAATCCACATCCTTGGCGTACCAGTGCAGTGCCAGGATGTCCGGGTTGCCGGGCGGCGGGCCGGACACGTGCACGAGGCCGGGCCGCGTGGTGAGTACGCTGCGGCCTTCGGCGTAGTAGAGG
>JBKICO010000228.1:0-2895 GCA_046567065.1 Acidobacteriota bacterium | reverse complement strand
CTGCCCGAGACCCAGACTTTTCTCTCCGAACTGGAGGCCACGCCGGGCGTCCACGTGGTGCGCGCTCCAGGCCCCTTCAATTATTCGCGGCTCATCAACGCCGGTGCGGCGCACGGGGCGGGCTCCGTCCTGGCGCTCTTGAATGACGACCTGCTCTTCCCGGCCGATCCTTCAGGAGGCTGGCTGCGCCATGTGCTGGGGCACTTCTCCCGGCCGGACGTGGGCGTGGTGGGCGTGAAGCTGCTCTACCCCGACGGGCTGGTTCAGCACGCGGGCATGACTCTGGGGCCGGACGCCACGGCGGTGCACGCCTTCCGCCACTGCTCCGGCGCGGAGCCGGGCTACATGGGCCTCGCCGCCGCCACCAGGCAGTGCTCAGCCGTCACCGGGGCCTGCCTGTTCACGCCCAGAGTGCTCTTCAACCGCCTGGGCGGGCTAGACGAACACGAACTGGCCGTGACCTTCAACGACGTGGACTACTGCCTGCGCGCCCGCCAGGAGGGGCTGCGCACCGTGTGCACGCCCCACGCCTGGGCCTGGCACCTGGAATCCGCCAGCCGGGGCGCTGACGAATCCCCGCGCAAGCTGGCCCGCGCCTCGCGGGAGCTGGCCCTTTTCGCCGAGCGTTGGGGCCGCTTCCTGGAGGACGACCCGCACTACCACCCCCTGCTCAACCGCCGGGGCCTGCCCTACCTTGGCCTGCGCTTCCCGCTGCCCGTTGGCGGTTCCCTGGGCTGCCCGCGCTGAGGCCATGAAAAAAGGCCGCGCCCTTTCGGGACGCGGCCTTCGTGACCTTCGGCGATTGATGGGCTGCAAGCCCATTGATGATGCCTCTTTTGACGGTCCGCACGGATAACGCACCGGCAAGGCGCATGGATAAGCCCGATCCGATGCGTATTGCGCCATACGTAAGGGCCTGGCTTTTCCGCCGCAACGCGGGCGGCGCGGATTTTTCAGCGGGCCGTTAAAAGCCCAGGTCCTCGTTGACCAGCACCACCACGGTGCGCTCCTTGGGGGCGGACTTCACGGTGATCGTCCAGGTGTTGCAGATGCGCTCGGGGGAGTGGCAGTCCTCGCAGCGGTGCGTGGAGACGCAGGGCGTCTTCCTGCTCAGGCGCGCCGCGTTCACCGGGGCCGCCAGGGAGCGGATGTGCTCCATGGCCGAGTATTCGTCGGGGCAGAGCTTGTTGCGCCCGGCCACCACGATGACCTTTTTGGGGCCGAAGGTCAGGGAGGCCACGCGGTTGCCGGTGCCGTCCAGGTTCACGAGCGCGCCCTGCTCGGTCACGGCGTTGGTGCTTGTGATGAACAGGTCGGCCAGCAGGGCCTGCCTGCGCAGCTCCACCATCTCGGCAGGGGGCAGCGAATAATTGTAGGTGTCGAAGATCTTGAGGCCGGGCACGGCCTTGACTGCTTCGTAGATACCGTTCTCAGCCAGGGTCATGGAGCCCCCGAAGGAGACGGAGCCGGGCTTGCACTCGGGCAGCAGCGTGCCCAGAATGAGCTCCTTGGCATCCTGCGCGGTTTCCACCACGTGGGCGGCGAAATTGTTCATGCGCAGCGCCTTGGCGGTTTCCTCCAGACGGCACTGATGGAATTCCTTCAGTTTTGGATGCATGGTGAGTCCTTGTTGACAGAAGATGTTATGGGTTTTACCACTCCAGGGCCTGTAGCCCCGCGCGGGAAGGAAGTCCAGCCCGGGCGCGGACCGCTTGACGAAACCGGGCTTTCCGGCTATGAAGCCAAGTTCCTTTTTTCAATACGATATGGAGAAGACTCATGAGCAAGAGAACCTACCAGCCGTCCAACACCCGGCGCAAGAGGACCCACGGTTTCCTGGTGCGCTCCCGCACGAAGAACGGGCAGGCCATCATCCGCCGCCGCAGGGCCAAGGGCCGCAAACGCCTGGGCGTCTAGAATTTCCGAGAGCCTTTCGCCTCGTCAAGCGCCAGCAATTCCTGGACTGTTACGAGCGAGGCCGACGCTACCACACCAAGGGTTTCATCCTTTTCGTGCTCGAACGGCCAGCCCGCGCCGACCATTGGCGGCTCGGGCTGGCCGTGAGCAAGAAAACCGGCCATGCGGTGCTGCGGAACCGGGTGAAAAGGCTCCTGCGGGAATTCTTTCGACTCCACGGCCCTGAAATTCCGGACGGGATAGACATCGTGGCTGTTCCGAAAAAACATCTGGACGCATCCGGCCTGACGCTTGAGCTCCTCACTGTGGACCTCAAGCCGGCAATCGCCAAAATCCAGGCCAACCAGGAACGCCAGCCGCGGCCGGAACCGGCCTGAGGGCGCAGGGGCCGCTCCAGGGGCCTTCGGGCTCCATTGTCCAGGCTGCGAGGCCTGGTTCGGGATACTATGCAAAGGCTTATTTTGGCTTTTATAGCCATGTACCGGTATTGCCTTTCCCCTTTGATTCCCGGGCATTGCCGGTTCACACCCTCCTGTTCCGAATACGCGCGCGAGGCCGTCGTCATGCACGGTGCGTTGCGTGGCTCCCTGCTGGCCGCCTGGCGGCTCCTGCGGTGTCAGCCCTTGTGCAGACCCGGCTTTGATCCCGTCCCCCACAACCTGAGCTGGCACGCGTTCACCGCGCGGCGCCGCGAGCGGCTTGCCGCGAAATAGGATGTTCACGTCATGGAAAACAACAAGCGCGTCCTGATCGCCATCGTCCTGTGCCTGGGCGTCCTGATCGCCTGGCAGTATTTCTTCCCGCAGTACAGCATGGTCCAGAAGGCCCCGCAGCAGGAGGCCGCGCAGAAGAAGCCCGACGCCGCCCCCGCGGCCAAGCCCGCGGGCAAGCCCGACGCCACCCTGGCCGCCGCCGAACCCATGACCGGCACGCCCATCGTAGTCAGCACCCCGCTGTACAAGGCCACCCTGCTCAGCT
>JBKICO010000227.1:0-5411 GCA_046567065.1 Acidobacteriota bacterium | reverse complement strand
CGGAGCAGACGAAAATCGAAGAGCCGGAGCAGGGCGGCGTTGCCGCCTCCGCCGAGCCGGATGATCAGCCTGACCAGCCGGACGTGGCCTGTGCGGACGTGACGCCCCCGGCGGCAACCGGCACCGCGACGGAACCCGCCCTCGAAGCGTCCGTTGAAACGTCCGCCGAAGCGCCTGTCGAGACCGCTGCCGAGCCGCCCCGGGCGGCGGAGCAGGAGCCGAAGCCCGCCAAGACGCGCGCGCCGAAAAACCCCGCGGCCCTGGCCTGGGGCATGTTCACCCTGGCGGTGCTTTTGCAGATGCCCTGGCTGCCGGACGCCTTCCGGGGCGGGGCCTGGGTCCTGGCCCTGTTCGCCGCCGGGTGGGTGGTGCGCAGGGGCGCGCCCCGGCGCGGAGCCGACGCGGTATCGCGCCTGGCAGGGGCCGGGGGCTGGCTCTATCCTCTTCTGTGCCTGCCCGCGCTCTTCGGCTGGGTGAACCTGACCATGCTGGCGGCGGAGGGCTGGTTCATGGCCCTGGTGCTGCTGCAGGCGGGGCTTGCGCTCTACGGGCTGGTGGCCGTGCAGGCGGCCAAACCCTCGGCGGACATCACGGGGGAGGTGTTCAAATCATTCACGGGCGGGCTGGTCTTGCCGCTGACGGTCATCGCCATGGCGGGCTGCTTCCTGTTCTGGCTGTCCCTGGCCATGGGCGGCAGCAGCGTCTTCCTCTCCGCAGTGAGTTCCGACGTGGGGGCCGAAGGCTTCAGCCTGGACCTGTGGCGACTGGCCCTGATGTTCATCGGGTTCTACCTGGCCCGGGCGGCCAGCCGCGTGGCGGACAGGCTCATCGCCGAACTGCCCGCCCGCAGGCCCGACCTGGAGCGCGGGGTGCTGAACCTCCTGGAGACCATCTCCACCTATGTGGTCTGGGGCCTCTACGTGCTCATCGCCCTGCGCCTGGCCGGGGCCAACTTCACCAGCCTGGCGGTGGTTGCGGGCGGCCTCTCCGTGGGCATCGGTTTCGGGCTGCAGAACATCATCAACAACTTCATCTCCGGCCTGATCCTGCTCTTTGGGCGCTCGGTGCAGGCGGGCGACGTGCTCCAGATAGGCGACATCTGGGGCACGGTGCAGCGGGTGAACATCCGCAACACCGTGGTGCAGACCTTCGACAACGCCACCCTGTTCGTGCCCAACTCCGACCTGATCGCCCAGAAGATCACCAACTGGTCCCACAAGGACCGCCGCGTGCGCCGCCTGCTGGAAGTGGGCGTGGCCTACGGCTCGGACACGGCCCTGGTGCAGCGGCTGCTGCTGGAGGCGGCCCGCGCCCATCCCGACGTATTGCAGGATCCCACGCCGACGGTGTTCTTCATTGCCTTCGCCGATTCCTCGCTCAATTTCCGCCTGGGCTACTGGGTCAACGACCTGGACAACGCCGCCAGGACCAGCTCCGACATCCACCTCGCCGTGGACCGGGCCTTCCGGGAGAACGGTGTGGAGATACCCTTCCCGCAGCGCGACGTGAACGTTAAGGTGGCCAGCGGGGACGAAGCGTCCTTGCCCCTCAGCCCCGACAAAGACGGAGGCCGGACATGACCGAAGACCCCTTCCGCCCGGTTGCGGACGTGTGCGCCGAAGCCCTGCTCAGCGAGCCGAGCCTGCTGACCTCCGTCATCGACCAGATACCCGACGACATCGTGGTGCTGGACGCGGGCGGCTGCGTGGTGGAGGTCAACCGCGCCGTGCTGGAACGCCTGGGCGGCACCCGGCAGAGCTTTCTGGGCAAGGCCTGCCGCGAAGCCCTGAGCGGTTTCCAGGGGGTGTGCGAGGCCAAGGACGACCCCACCCTGTGGGAGAGCGTGCGCACCGGCGGCAAGAGCGAGCAGGTGCAGACCGTGGTGGACGCCGAGGGCCGCATGCACACCTTCCGGGTCTACACCTACCCGGTGATGGACAGGGAGGGGAGGCTCTCCCACGTGGTGCTGTTGCGCCGCGACATCACCCAGCGCACCTACATGGAGCGCCGCCTGCAGCAGTCCGAAAAGCTGGCCGCCGTGGGCGAGCTCTCCACCTACGTGGCCCACGAGATACGCAACCCGCTCTTCGCCATCGCGGGGTTCGCCAACTCCCTGCTGCGCTCCGGCAACCTTGACGAGCGCGCCCGGGGCAAGGTCTCCATCATCCTGGAGGAGTCCAACCGCCTGGACAAGATACTCAAGAGCCTTTTGAATTTCGCCCGGCCCACCCAGGGCGCGGACGGGCAGATCGACGTGGCGGCCACGGCCGAGCAGACCATGGGGCTCATGGCCCTGGGCTGCCAGAAGCAGGACATCGCCGTGCGCGTGGAGGTGGATTCCGGCCTGCCCCTGGTCAAGGGCGACCCGGACCTCATCAAGCAGTGCCTCATCAACATGGTCAAGAACTCCATGGAGGCCATGCCCGAAGGCGGCGAGCTCACCCTGCGCTGCTACCTGCGCAGGGGGCAGGTGGTCATGGAGCTGGTGGACACGGGCAAGGGCATCCTGCCCGAACACCTGGACCAGGTGTTCAACCCCTTCTTCTCCACCAAGGACAAGGGCTCCGGCCTGGGACTGGCCATGACCCGCAAGATACTCGACGAGCTGGGCGGCGCGGTGGAATTGGAGAGCGAGGTGGGCCGGGGCACCGTGGTGCGCCTGGTGCTGCCGCCGGTTGACGCCGCCGTGGAAGAAAATCTGGAATCCTACGCCGCCCCGCGTCATGACGGCATCTGGCGCGGCGGATCGGAAAACGGGGGAGGCAACGCATGACGCAGGTGGTGCTGGCCACGCGCAACCAGGGCAAGGTGCGCGAGCTGCAGGCCATGATGGCCGGAATGGACGTGGAGGTTCTGGGCCTGGACCGCTTCCCCCAGATCGGCGAAATCGAGGAGACGGGCGACACCTTCGAGCAGAACGCCCGCATCAAGGCCCAGGCCGTGAGCCAGGCCACCGGGCTCATCGCCCTGGCCGACGACTCCGGCCTGGTGGTGGACGCCCTGGGCGGAGAGCCCGGGGTGCGCTCGGCGCGTTACTCCGGCGAAGGGGCCACCGACGCCTCCAACAACGAGAAGCTGCTCGCTGCCCTGGCGGACGTGCCCGAGGGCAAACGGTCCTGCCGCTTCATCTCCGCCATCGTGGCCAGCCGCCCGGACGGGCGCGAGCTCACCACGCTCGGGGCCTGGGAGGGCCGCGTGGGCTTTGAGCCCAAGGGCTCCGGCGGCTTCGGCTACGACCCGCTGTTCATCGACTTGGAGCTGGGCCTCAGCGCCGCCGAGATGAGCGCGGAGCAGAAGAACGCCCGCAGCCACCGGGGCCGCGCCCTGCGCGCCCTGCTCAAGGACTGGGCCGGGTTCGCCCGCTCTTGACACTTCCGTCGATTACTGGAACTGGCGGGTAGTTTTTCCACCCCACACAAAGGATCATCCATGTGCGGCATTATCGGTTATAGCGGGCACCGCCCGGCGGTCCCGGTCATCATAGAAGGCCTGAAGCGCCTCGAATACCGCGGCTACGACTCCGCCGGAGTGGCCTACGTCCAGCACGGCGAGCTCACCGTGGTGCGCGCCGAGGGCAAGCTCTGCAACCTGGAGAACAAGCTGGCCACCATGCCCACGCACACGGCCACCTCGGGCATGGGCCACACCCGCTGGGCCACCCACGGCCTGCCCGTGGAGCGCAACGCCCACCCGCACCGCGACCAGTCCGGCCGCGTGGCCCTGGTGCACAACGGCATCATCGAGAATTACCAGGAGCTGCGCGAGGAGCTCAAGGCCAAGGGCGTGGCCTTCGCCTCCGAGACGGATACCGAGGTTTTGGCGCACCTGGTGGGCCTGCACCTGGCCGAGCACGGCGACTTCGAGAAGGCCGTGTCTTACGCGCTGGGGCGCGTGGACGGCTCCTACGCCATATGCGTGGTCAGCCAGGACAACCCGGGCGTGCTCTACGCGGCGCGCAAGTCCTCCCCGCTGGTGATGGGCGTGGGCGTGGGCGAGAACTTCGTGGCCTCGGACATCCCGGCCTTCCTGCCCTACACCCGCGAGGTGGTCTTTCTGGAGGACGGCGAGATGGTGCGCATCGACGCCAACTCCTGGAAGGTGATGGACGCCGCCACCCTGGCCCCCATCGCCAAGACGCCCCAGCATATCGCCTGGGACGTGCAGGCCGCCCAGAAGGGCGGATACAAGCATTTCATGCTCAAGGAGATCTTCGAGCAGCCCCGCGTCATCGCGGACTGCATGGCCGGGCGCGCCGACCAGGCGGCCTGCCGGGCGCTGCTGCCCGACCTGGAGGGCATGCCCGTGCCCGAGCGCCTGACCATCGTGGCCTGCGGCACCAGCTACCACGCGGGCCTGTGGGGCATGTACCTGCTGGAGACCTGGGCCAAGGTGCCCACCCGGGTGGAGATCGCCTCCGAGTTCCGCTACCGCGACCCCATCCTGGGTCCGGGCGACACGGTGCTGGCCATCTCCCAGTCCGGCGAGACGGCGGACACCCTGGCCACCATGCGCCTGGCCAGGGAGCGCGGGGCCACGGTGGTGGGCCTGTGCAACGTGGTGGGCTCCACGGTCTCGCGGGAGGCCGACCGCGTGATCTACACCCAGGCCGGGCCTGAGATCTCCGTGGCCTCCACCAAGGCCATGTGCTCCCAGCTGACGCTGCTCACCCTGCTGGCCATGCACTGGGGCCAGCAGAAGGGCGTGCTGCCCGAGGACGTGCGCGCCAACTGCCTGCGCACCCTGTCCGCCCTGCCGGACGTGCTGGAGGCCGAACTGCCGCGCATGCGCTCCCGCGCGGCCGAGCTGGCCCGGGCCTACTCCGAGGCCCGCAGCTTCCTGTACCTGGGCCGGGGCACCTCCTTCCCGCTGGCCCTGGAGGGCGCGCTCAAGCTCAAGGAGATCAGCTACATCCACGCCGAGGGCTACGCCTCGGGCGAGATGAAGCACGGCCCCATCGCCCTCATCGATCCCAAGTTCCCCACCTTCGCCCTGGCCCCGTCCGACGAGCTCTACCCCAAGGTGAAGTCCAACCTGGAGGAGGTCCAGGCGCGCGGCGGCAAGATCGTTGCCCTGGCCCGAGCCGGAACAGACCTGCGCGTGGACGACCTCTGGGAGGTGCCCAACGTCTGGGGGCCCATGAACACCTTCCTGATGCTGCCCGCGCTGCAGCTTTTCGCCTACGAGATGGCCGACTACCTCGGCAAGGACGTGGACCAGCCCCGCAACCTGGCCAAGTCCGTCACCGTGGAGTAGGGGGCGGCGGGGTGCGGGTGGTCCGTCCGGCGACGTTTGCCGCGCGCCCGCTGCTGGCGCTCCTGATGGCCGCGCTGGGCCTTTGCCTGTGCGCTGGCCCAGGCCCTGTGCTGGCCGCCTCTGCCAATGATGCGGCCAAGGTGTCCGTCCGGGCCAAA
>JBKICO010000226.1:0-4484 GCA_046567065.1 Acidobacteriota bacterium | reverse complement strand
CTTCGAGAGCTTCTCCCTGGCCGAGGACACCCTGACCAAGCGCTACAGCGGTTCGGGCGTGGGGCTGGCCATCGCCAAGGGGCTGGTGGAGCTGCTGGGCGGGCGCATCTGGGCGGAGAGCACGCCCGGATCGGGCAGCACCTTCAGCTTCACGGTGTCCTTCTGGCAGCCGGGGGAGGATGTTCAGGACGGGCTGGACGGGCGGCCGGACGGCCAGAGCGGCGACGCCCGGGTGCTCATCGTGGAGGACGAACACAACAACCGCGTCACCGCGGCCAGGATGCTCAGCGGCCGGGGCTACACCGTGCTGGAGGCAGTGAACGGCCAGCAGGCGCTGCAGATGCTGCGCGCCAACCCGGTGGACGTGATCCTCATGGACATCCAGATGCCCGTCATGGACGGCATCACGGCCACGCAGCTCATCCGCAACGGGGAGCTGCACTCCGTTGACCGGGCCATCCCCATCATCGCGCTGACGGCCTACGCCACCCACAGGGACAGGCTCCGCTTCCTGCGCGAGGGCATGAACGATTTCGTCACCAAGCCCTTCAGGGCGGGCGATCTGGCGTCCGCGATCGAGAAGGCCCTGGCCCGCCGCGCCGAGCAGCCTGTTGAAAAATCCTCGCTGGCAGCGTTGCTTCGAAAAGGCCAAACCCTCACGTAGGAAACTACGCATCGGGCTTGGCTGTTTCTTGCGTCTTGCCAGCGAGCCTTTTGAACAGGCTGCAAGAAGCTACTTTTGAAACGACCAGCTAGGCCGGGGGTGCTTCCTTCATGCGCCTGAACCGGCGCAGAGCCCACTTGGCCGCCACGGGAAACAGCGCCAGCAGAGCCAGCGAGCCGAGCACCCCGGGCGAGAGGATGTCGCCCACCTTCTCGATCTGGCCGAGCTCCGTCCCGGCGTTGACGAATACGATGGTCCCCGGGAGCATGCCCAGTTGCGAGACGGCGTAGAACCTGCCCAGGGGCATCCTGGTCAGGCCCATGACCAGGTTGATCAGGAAGAAGGGGATCACGGGCACCAGGCGCAGCGAGGCCAGATACCAGGCCCCCTCGCGGGCCAGGCCCCGGTCAACCTTGTCCAGCAGGGCGCCGAAACGGCCCCGCACCCAATCGCGGAGCAGATAGCGCGAGAGCGCGCAGGAGAGCGTGGCCCCCAGGCTGGAGGCGAAGGACACCGAAGCCAGGCCTGCCCAGAACCCGAATATCGCGCTGCCGGCCAGGGTCAGCACGGTAGCGCCCGGCAGATTGAGGGCGGCCGCCGCCACGTAGAGCGCGAAGTAACCCGCCAGCATGGCCGCCGGATGCGCGGCGTAAAGCGCCTGGAGCCCGTCGCGCGAAGCCCTGAGGGTTTCGAGGTTGAAATACCGCGGGCCTCCCAGCCAGAAGAACACGGCCACGGCCAGCGCCGCGCCAAGGGCGGCCAGCCATTTTCCGGCAGCTTTTCCCGCCATTTTCCCCTCCCTGCCGCGTATTGCCAGCCAATCTGGCCGGTGCTACGTGTGGCGAATGGTTTACAACCCCGCGACAGTCGGCCTGGCGCTCATCAATTCCGATGCGGCCCTGGTGGCCAAGGACAGGCGCACCCTTTCAGGCATGGGTTACAGCAGCATACGCCTGTTCCCCTCCCTGGTCGAGGCCCGGCCGCACCTGGACGACGACGCCGTGGGGCTCATCCTGTTGGGGGACCGCACCGGGGCACTCTCCGGGATTGAATGCCTGCGGGCCATCAAGCGCGACAAGACCCTCCAGCACAAGGCCGTGGTGATGCTTACGGCGGAGTGCCGCCGCGAGCGCGTGCTGGAGGCCGTTTCCGCCGGGTGCGGAGGGTACGTGCTGCGGCCCTACACGCCGCAGACCTGCGCCCGGCACCTGCGCTCCGCATGGGAATCCTCCCATCCCGACGCAGAGCGCACCCGGCAGATGGCCCGCGCGGAGGAACTGGCCGCTTCGGGCGACCACGCCCAGGCGGCGGCCGCCTACTCCAGCGTCACCCAGACGCGCAACGAGGCCATGGACCTGTTCAACCAGGGCCTGGAGCACCTGCGCCAGCAGGAGTTCGGGCTGGCCATCCAGGCCTTCAACCAGGCCCTGGCCATCAACACCATGTTCGCCGAGGCCTACAAAGGCCTGGCCCACGCCCACAAGGGCCTGGGCGACCAGGAGAAATACCTGGAGCACCTCAACCGCTGCGCGGACATCCTGGCCATCCAGGACAAACTCCAGGAGCTCAAGGAGCTCTTCGTGGAAATCCTCGAGCAGGACCCGGAGGCCGTCAACCCGTACAACAGCCTGGGCGTGCGGCTGCGCCGCTCGGGCGACCTCTCAGGCGCTTTGCACGCCTACACCCAGGCCCTGATCCTCACCCCCAGCGACGAAAATCTGCACTACAACATCGCCAAGGCTTACGTTCACGCCTCCCGGCGGGAGAAGGCCAGGGAGCATCTGCGCCAGGCCCTGGCCATCCGGCCGGGCTTCACCGAAGCGGACCAGATGCTTGCCGAACTGGAACAGGACGGCGCGGAGGCCCAAGGCGCTTGATCTTTGCCCCGGCTTGCGGCTAAGTGCCCCAACAGCCTTCGCGGCGGGTCAATCCACGGAAATTCCTATGCAATCTGTAGGATTCCGGCGTCCGCCCCCTGCCGGGGAGAAGGCCCAGGAAGGAGCAGCGCCATATCCAGGTCAGTTCGGGCAGACATACTCCTGCTCATCACCGCCCTCGTCTGGGGCTTCGCCTTCGTGGCCCAACGCGTGGGCATGGAGCACGTCGGCCCCTTCGTTTTCAACGGCGTGCGCTTCGCCCTGGGGGCCTGCGCCCTGCTGCCGCTGGCGATCCGCTCATCGGGCCGCATCACCCCCCGGGAGTGCTCGAGCACGCCCACCTGGCTGGGCTACCTCTGCGCGGGGACGGCCCTGACCGCCGGGGCCAGCCTGCAGCAGATCGGCATGCTGCACACCACGGCGGGCAACGCCGGGTTCATCACCTGCCTGTACGTGATCCTGGTGCCCCTTTTCGCCGCCCTGCTGGGCAACCGCACGCCCCTGGGCACCGTGTTCGGGGCCTTGTGCGCCGTGGCGGGCATGTACCTGCTGAGCATCAACGAGCAGTTCCACATTAACCCCGGCGACCTGCTGGAGCTCATCGGGGCCTTCTTCTGGGCCGGGCACGTGCTGGTGGCGGCCTGGTTCGCCCCGCGCATGAACCCCATCCACCTGGCCGTGGGCCAGTATGCGGTCTGCTCCGTGCTGAGCCTGATCTTTGCCGTGGCGACGGGGGAATCCTTCGAGTTGGAAGGCCTGAAGAATGCAGCGGTGCCCATCCTCTACGGCGGGCTGCTCTCGGTGGGGCTGGCCTACACCCTGCAGCTGGTGGCCCAGCGCGACGCCAACCCCTCCCACGCGGCCATCATCCTGAGCCTGGAATCGGTGTTCGCGGCCCTGGGCGGCTGGCTGCTCATCGGGGAGACGCTCACTCCGCGCGGCATGGTTGGCTGCGCGCTGATGCTGGCCGGGATGCTGCTCTCGGAGTTGTGGCCCCGCAAGAACGGCCTGGCCCCGGAAGGCGGAAGCTGCAGCTGAGGCCGCGAGGGCATCGCGACCCAGCATCCGGCGGCGGGTGCTCCAGCCGGAGACGAGTGCCGCGCCGAGGCCTTGAACCGCCCTACCCCGGGCTGACGGTGAAAAGCCTCGGCCCGGCGGAGGTGTCCCCCAGGCGCTGGCCCATGAGCCCCCTTACCCCGGGCTGACGGTGAAAAGCCTCGGCCCGGCGGAGGTGTCCTCCAGGCGCAGGCCCATGAGCCCAAGCTGCTCCCGAAGGGTGTCGGCCAGATCGAAATCCTTGGCGGCACGCGCCATCTCGCGCTTCTCCACCATGCTCTGGGCCAGGCCCGGCCAGGCCTGCCTGGCCAAGGGCAGGCGGGATTCGTCCATCACCCCAAGCACGGCGTTCACGGCCTTGAGGCCCTCCAGATAGATGGCGGCGTCGCCCGGCGTAGGCCCGCGCGAACCGGCGGCCGCGTTGGCCCGGCGGCAATAGGCGAAGAGTTGCGGCCAGAAGCGGTGCAGCCCCAGGTCGTCGTCCATGGCCTGCTCCAGCTCGGCGCGCAGGGTCTCCACGGCCTGGGCCGCATCCGCCGAGGCCACGGAGTCGCTCACGGCGCAGTGCGACAGGTTCACGGCCGTGTCCTGAAGCTTTCGCCAGTTCCTGGCCCACATGGAAAGCGTCTTCTCGGAAACGTCCAGCGGCCTGCGGTAATGCAGCGAGAGCAGCCACAGCCGGGCCGCCTGGAAGCCGCCCATGCTCCGGGCCACCTCGGCCAGGTCGCAGGAATCCCCCGAGCCCTTCACCACGCCGCTGGTCAGCCAGGCCGCCGGACGCGCCACGCCGGTCAGGTTCCAGATGGCGCGCAGATTCTCGAGCATGGGGAAGCACTGCCCCTCGCCCGCCAGCACCGCCGTGGGCTTGGGCAACCGCTCCAGGGGGC
>JBKICO010000225.1:0-8824 GCA_046567065.1 Acidobacteriota bacterium | reverse complement strand
ACGCCACGCGCGAGACGCCTGAGGGCAGGCGGGTGGTCCCCTTCGACCCCATGTGCCTGCCGGTTGTGGGCGCGCTGGCCTCCCAGGCTGCGGTGGCCATCGTCAACGCCAAGCTGACCATGGCGCTGCAGAAATCCTGGCTGGACAGCGTGCTCAGGCTGGGCCTTGCGGCCGAATACCGCGACAAGGAGACGGCCAACCACATCACCCGCGTGAGCGAATACGCGCTGCTGCTGGGCCGCAATCTGGGCATGGACAAGAACGGGCTGGAGCTGCTGCGCTGGGGCGCGGCCATGCACGATACGGGCAAGCTGGGCATCCCCGATTCCATCCTGCACAAGCCCGGCATGCTCTCCCCCGAGGAGCGCGCCACCATGGAGTACCACACCCTCATCGGCGCACTGATCCTCAAGGGCGACTCCAACCCCATCCTCAAGGCCTCGCAGTCGGTGGCCCTGACCCACCACGAGCGTTGGGACGGCAACGGCTACCCCCGCAAGCTCGCCGGTGAGGCGATCCCCCTGTTCGGGCGCATCACCGCCCTGGTGGACGTGTTCGACGCCTTGAGCTCCCGCCGTGTCTACAAGCCGGCCTTCGCCATGGAGAAGGTCGTCCAGATCCTCGGGGAAGAGCGGGGCAGGCACTTCGACCCTACCCTGGTGGACCTCCTGCTCGACAACCTGGAAGAGGCCGACGCCATCCGCACCACCCACGCGGATACGGAGGCCGATTTCGAAAAATTCCGAAATTATTCGCTTCTCAAAATCGAGGACGTTCTGTAAGAACCAATCAAGCCGGAACGCCGCCCGAATGTCCCGCTAACCCTCGGGATGCTTCGCTGCGGCGGCCGCTCCGCGCCCGCCAAGCAACAGCAAAGGAGAATCACAATGGCCATCCAGATCACCGATGCGAACTTCGAAGAAGAAATCCTCAAGTGCCAGCTCCCCGTGCTGGTCGATTTCTGGGCGCCCTGGTGCGGCCCCTGCCGCGCGATGGGCCCCGTGATCGACGAGCTGGCCAACGAGTACGCCGGCCAGGTGAAAGTGACCAAGATGAACGTGGACGAGAACCCCTCCACCCCCAGCAAGTACGGCATCCGCGCCATCCCTACCCTGATCCTGTTCAAGGGCGGCGAAGTGGTGGAGCAGATCACCGGCGCCGTCTCCAAATCCTCCATCAAGGAAATGATCAGCCAGAAGGCGCTCTAGTCTCATGAAAATGTTCGACGCCGTGGTCGTCGGAGGCGGGCCGTCGGGGCTCACGGCGGCCCTCTATCTCGCCAGGTCCGACCTGAAAGTGGCTCTTGTGGAAAAACTGGCCCACGGCGGACAGGTCCTGATGACGCACCTCATCGAGAACTATCCCGGCTACCCCGAGGGCATCGAAGGGTGGAAGCTGGCGGATATCTTCTCGAAGCATCTCTCCGCCTACCCCAACGTGGAGCACATCAGCAGCTCCGTCAAATCCATCGAGCCCCACGAGGGCGTACACCGCGTTCAGCTCGACGAGGACACCCTCCACGCCAGGGCTGTCATCATCTGCAGCGGCGCTCAGTACAAACGCGTCGGCCTGCCGGGTGAGAAGCAGCTTCTGGGCAAGGGCGTCTCCTACTGCGCCCTGTGCGACGGCAACTTCTTCAGGGGCCAGGATGTGGCCGTCATCGGTGGAGGCAATTCCGCCCTTGAAGAGTCTTTGTACCTTGCCAGGCTGGTCAAAAAAATCTACCTCATCCACCGCCGGGACGACTTCCGCGCCCAGCGTTGCTACCAGGACAAATGCGAGGTTCACCCGAACATCGAGATCCTGCGCAGCTCCGTGGTGGATGAAATCGTCGGGCAGGACAAGGTCGAGGCCGTAATGGTCAGGAACGTGAAATCCAGCGAAGTCCGGCGGATCGACGTAGAGGGTGTGTTCATCTTCGTCGGTTACGAGCCGCAGGGCGGATTCTTCCCCGCGGGCACCGAACTGGACAGCAAAGGGTTCATCGTCACCGATCAGGAATGCCGCACCTCCATCCCAGGCATCTACGCCGCCGGAGACGTCCGTTCCAAGAACGTCCGCCAGGTGGCCACGGCCGTGGGTGACGGGGCCTTGGCGGCGAGCACAGTCATCAGCTATCTGGAGACACTGGGGCATCATTAAACCCGGCCCCCGAAATCACACATGACAAGAACCACCATCGCCCGCGCCTTCTGTCTGGCGCTGCTCCTGTTCGGCCTTTCCGGCTGCGGCTTCATCGACTACTACTTCCTCCCCCCTCCTGAAGACACCGCCCAGGAGCTCTGGGAGGCAGGGCGCGAAGCCATGAAGGAGAAGAAGTACACCGATGCCCAGGAATACTTCCTGAAGCTCAAGGACCGTTACCCCTTCAGCCCCTACACGCCTGACGGCATCGTGGGCCTGGGCGACGCCTACTTCATGGACGACAAGTTCCTGCAGGCCGCGGACTCCTACAAGGAATTCGAAGCGCTGCATCCCAGGCACGAGCAGATTCCTTATGTGCTCTACCAGATCGGCGTCTCCATCTTCCGCAGGCTGGATTCCATCGACATGCCCCAGGACGGCCTGAACGAGTCCATCCAGTATTTCACCGTCCTCAAGGACGCCTACCCCAACACCCAGTGGGGCAAGGACGCACCCAACTGGATCGTGAAGTGCCGCACGCGCATGGCCCAGCACGAAATCTTCATCGCGGACTTCTACTGGAACAGCAGCCGCTACGGCGCGGCCTGGAAGCGCTACATGTATGTGGCGGAAAACTTCAAGGATCTTCCTGAGATATTCAAATACGCCAAGGAGCGGGCACAAGTGTCCTACCTGGAGTACCAGAAGACGCTCTCCGAGAACGAACGCCGCGAAGCGGAAGGCACTTGGCACAAGTTCCTCAAGTGGCTTTAACAAACTGGGCGGCCTACGGGCCGCCCTTTTCATCCCATGAACCATCCGGAATCATCCCCATCGCCCGGCGCGCCGCCCTTGCCTGAACAGTGGCGCGTCGGCGACGGCCGTTTCGCCAGGGCCTACGCCCGCACCGGCGACTTGGGCCGTTCCATCATCAAGACCTGCATCGCGGGCGCCTTCGAAACGGCCGACCCGCAAACCCCCGCCCGGACGCTCGCAGCCGGGGTTTACCCTTCCGGCAACGCCAGGCGGGTCCTGAAGGGCCTTAGGCCCTGGTACGCGCTGGTGCTCGGGCAGGAGGTCCAGGCTCCGGCCCAGGTGGTGGCCGCCGTGCTTCCGGCCATGGCCCGGCGAATCCCGCTGGTGGCGGTGCTGCGCCCCGGGGTGAGCGCGCCCTGGCCCGACGGTGTGCTCACGGCCCTGGAGCTCTGCGGCGTGGAGAACGTGTTCGCACCGCCCCTCAAGGAGTTGTCCGGCTGCCTGGAGGCCCTGGCCTCACTTGGCCCTGGCGGAATGGCCTGCCTGGGCGGCGCGGCGCTCTGGAGCCGCGTGCGCGACGCGGCCGAGACCGTCCACTGGTTGCGCCCGCCTGGTTCACTGGGCGTTTTGGAATCCGGCACCCAGTGGGACATGGAGGCCGTGGCCGTGGCCCACGCCGGGGTGCCGCTGGCACGGCTGAAATCCTGGGGCGAAGCCGCTCACGGTTCGCTGGACGCCGCCCTGGCCACCCCGGGGCAGGCCCCGGACTGGTGCCCCCTCATACTGGAGCCGGGCCGCGAAGCCATGTGGGAATGGCCCGGCCTCCCCGACGCTCTTTTCCACCAAACCCGTGTGCAGTTGGGCAGGGGGTAACATGGCCGCACCCGCCACCGGCAGAAAAGGGCTTTCCGCGCTGCGCAACATCGGCATCATCGCCCACATCGACGCGGGCAAGACCACGCTGACCGAGCGCATTCTCTATTACGCGGGCAAGATCCATCGCATGGGCGAGGTGCACGAAGGCACCGCCACCATGGACTACCTGCCCGAGGAGCAGGAGCGCGGCATCACCATCACCTCGGCTTGCACCACCTGCTACTGGAACGCCCACCAGATCAACATCATCGACACCCCGGGGCATGTGGACTTCACCATCGAGGTGGAGCGCTCCCTGCGCGTGCTGGACGGTGCCGTGGGCGTGTTCTGCGGCGTGGCCGGGGTGGAGCCCCAGTCAGAGACGGTGTGGCGGCAGTCTGAGCATTACAAGGTCCCCAAGCTGGCCTTCGTGAACAAGATGGACCGCCCCGGCGCGGACTTCGCGGCCGTGCTGGAGTCCATGCGGCTGCGCCTGGGGGCCAGGCCCCTGGCCGTGCAGATCCCTCTGGGCTCCGGGCAGGATTTCCACGCCGTGGCCGACCTGGTGACCCTGGAGAAGATCACCTTCATCGGGGACGAGGTACAGCGGGTCCCGCTCGCCGAGCCCGATCGCGCCCTGGCCGCGCCCTGGCGCGACGCCATGCTGGAGGCCTTGGCCGAGCACGACGACGCCCTGATGGAGGCCTACCTCGGCGGGGAGGAGCTGGCCCCGGAGGCCGTGCGCCCCGTGATCCGCAAGGCGACGCTTTCACGCGCCCTGGTGCCCGTGCTTACGGGCTCGGCCTTGCGCAACATGGGTGTGCAGCCGCTCATGGACGCGCTCTGCCACTACCTGCCCAGCCCGGCGGACGTGGCCCCGGCCCACGGCCAGCACACCCACACCCGCGAGGAGGTCGCGCTCGCCCCCGACCCCAAGAGCCCCCTGGCCGCGCTGGTGTTCAAGGTGCTCATGGAGGCCGGGCGCAGGCTGGCCCTGGCCAGGGTCTACAGCGGCGAACTGGTGGAAGGGACCGACTGCCTCAACGTGACCCAGGGCAAGTCCGAGCGGGTGGGGCGGCTGTTCCGCCTGCACGCCGACCAGAAGGAGCCCCTGCAGAAGGCAGGCCCCGGCGAGATCGTGGCCATTTCGGGCATGAAGCTGCCCCGCACGGGCGACACCCTGGCGGACAAGTCACGCCCGGTGCTGCTGGAGAGCATCTCGCAGTACAAGCCGGTGCTCTCGCTGGCCCTGGAGCCGCGCAACACCGAGGAGCTGGAGAAGCTCCAGGAGGCCATCGGCCGCCTCCTGCTGGAGGACCCCACCCTGGGCAGCGTTTACGACGAGGATACGGGCCAGCTCATCCTCTCCGGCATGGGCGAACTGCATCTGGAGGTCGTGCTGGAGCGCATCCGCCGCGAGCACGGTCTTTCGCCGCGCTCTGGCAAGCCCCAGGTGGTCTGCCAGGAGACCGTAACCCGCGAAGCCACCGCCGAGGCCGTGTTCCAGCGCGAGTTGGGCGGCCAGAAGCACTACGGAAAGGTGACGCTGGAGGTCTCCCCGCTGCCGCGCGAGAAGGGGCGCGAGATCCACGTGCCCCTGGACCCCAAAGTCTGGCCCAAGGCCTGGCTGGACGCCGTGGCCGAAGGCCTGGAGGACGGCCTGGCCTCGGGCGCGCATTCCGGCTTCCCCGTGCAGGACGTCTCCGTGCGCGTGCTGGACATGGGCAGGCTCGACGGCGAATCCTCGGCCGTGGGCTACCGCATGGCCGCCGCGCAGGCCCTCAAGGCCGCCCTGCGCGAAGCGCGCCCGGCGCTGCTTGAGCCCATCATGCTCCTTGAGATCGGCGTGCCCGGCGACTTCGTGGGCGACGTCATCGGCCTGCTGGGCACCAAGGGCGCCAAGATCGAGAACCTTTTCGACCGGGCCGGGCTCAAGGTGGTGCAGGCGCTCACCCCCCTGAGCAGGCTGTTCGGCTTCTCCACGGAGTTGCGCTCCGCCACGCAGGGCCGGGCGGGGCTGGTCATGAAATTCGAACGCTTCGACCTGCTGGACTAGCCATGCGCATACTCGGAGGAAGCTTCAAGGGCCGCAACCTGCCCACGCTGGAGGCCAAAGGCTGCCGCCCGGCCATGGCCGTGGTGCGCGAGGCCCTGTTCAACATCATCGCCGCGCGCGGCCTGGCGCTGGATGGCGCGCGTGTCATCGACGTGTTCGCCGGCACGGGCAGCCTCGGCTTCGAGTGCCTGAGCCGGGGGGCCGCCTTCGTGCAGTTCGTGGAGGCCAACCGCGCCCTGGCCAAGCGCATCGCCGACAACGCCCGGCTTCTGGGCCTGGAGGCCTCCAAAATTGCGGCGGCCCCGGCCGACGCCCTGAAACTTCTGGCCAGGCCGCCCCGCATCCCCTTCGACCTGGCCTTCGTCGACCCTCCTTACGGCCAGGAGCTGCTGGCCCCCGTGATGAACTTGCTCGCCGCCAAACGCTGGCTCGCCGACGGGGCGCTGGTGGTGGCGGAAGTGGAAAAACACCTCGAATACGACGGCTGGCCCGCTTCGCTTGCGCTTGAGGCTGACCGCCAGTACGGACAGACCAGGATACTCATATGGACGCACCAGATCCCCGCATCGCGGTCTACCCCGGAACCTTCGATCCCCTGACCATGGGCCACTGGAGCCTGGTGCGCCGGGGGCTCAACGTGTTCCCGCGCATCATCGTGGCCGTGGCCGAGCATTCCCCGAAGCAGCCCATGTTCTCCCTGGAGGAGCGCGTGGACATGATCCGGGAAGTCTTCAAGGACGACCCCGGCGTCAGCGTGGAGCCCTTCAGCGGTCTGCTGGTCAACTACGTGCGCTCCACCGGGGCGGGAGTGATCCTGCGCGGCATGCGCGCCGTCTCCGACTTCGACTACGAGTTCCAGTTGGCCCTGATGAACCGCCGCCTGGACAAGGACATCGAGACCGTCTTCCTCATGACCGACTTCAAGTGGCTCTACATCAGCTCCACCATCATCAAGGAGCTGGCCCGGGCCGGGGGCGACTACGAGGGCCTCGTGCCCGACGCGGTGCGCGCCCGCCTGGTGGAGCGCCTGGGTCCCATTCGCGGCAAGAAGGCATGAGCGTACACAACGGCGCGGGCGGCCAGCGAAGCGCCGAGGGCAAAGCCCTGTGCCTGGTGGGCCCCACCGGGGCGGGCAAGACCGAGGCCGCCCTGGCCTTGGCCGAGGCATTCAACGGCTCCGTGGTCAACTTCGATTCCCGCCAGGTCTACCGGGGCGTTCCCATCACCACGGCCCAGCCCAGCCCGGAGGAGCAGGCCCGCTGCCCGCACCTGCTCTACGGCTTCATGGCGTGCTCCCAGGCGGTTTCTGCCGGAAGCTTCGCGGAGACGGCCGCGCGGGCCGTGCGTTCCGTGCTGGAGCAGGGCCGCACGCCCATCCTCGTGGGCGGCACGGGGCTCTATCTGCAGGCCCTGCTGGAGGGCCTCGCCCCAATACCCGACGTGCCGGGGGAAGTTCGCGAACTGGTCGCCCGCCAGTGGGACGAGCAGGGCGGGGATGCGCTGCACGCCCGCCTGGCCCAGGCGGACCCGGCCTACGCCGCGCGGGTGCACCCCAACGACCGCCAGCGCGTCACCCGCGCGCTGGAAGTGCTGGAAGCCACGGGCCGCACCTTCAGCGCCTGGCACGCCCTGGCCGAAAAGCCCCTGGACCTGCCCTGCCTGAAGCTGGGCATCCGCATGGAAAAGGCCGCGCTGGACAATCGGCTGGCGGCCCGCATCCACATCATGCTGAAGCAGGGCGCTCTCGATGAAGTTCGCCTGGCCGTGGCCGAGTGCCCGGACCCGGCCGCGCCGGGGCTCTCCGGCATCGGCTGCGCCGAGCTGGCCGCGCACCTGCGGGGGGAGATGGGCTTCCAGGAGGCCCTGGACCTCTGGCTTGCCAACACCAAGGCCTACGCCAAGCGCCAGATGACCTGGTTCAAGCGCGACGCATCAATTCATTGGTTCGGGCCGGGAAAGGTGCGCGAAATGGTCGCGCTGGCCTCCGGCTGGTTGAACCCGCGGCCCATCTCGGGCTAGGATGCTCCCATGAAGTACGTGGCGAGAAGGCAAATGCTCAAGGGGCTGGGCCTGGCCGGGCTGGCCCTGGCCCTGCCGTGCGGGGCCTTCGCGGCCACCTCGCAGGAGCTGGCCTCCGAAGGTTTGGCCCGCCTGCAGGAGGGCAAGACAGCCCAGGCCCTGGCGGCTCTGAAGGAGGCCGCGAAGCTCGACCCGGCCAACGCTTGGGTCTTCAACCTGCTGGGGCGAACCTACCACCTTTCCGGCCAGCCGCGCTTGGCCGTGGATAACTTCCGCCTGGCCCTGCGCATCGACCCGGCCGACGGCTATTCCCGGATGATGCTGGACGTGCTGGCCCAGCACCCCCTGCCGCCCGCATCCTCGGAGAAGCCCGGCAAATCCAAACGGCTTTCCCCCCTGGAGGAGCAGGCCAGGGACGAACTTGCCGCCTTCGGCAAGACCGGCAAGGCCCCCGGCAAACGCCTGCTGCTCATAGACCCGGGCCACGGCGGGGCGGACAAGGGCGTCACAGGGACCACGGGCCTGGCCGAGAAGGAGCTGACCCTGGAAGTCGCCAGCCTTCTGGCGTCGGAGTTGAACGCCACCGAGGGCTTCAGGGCCATGCTCACCCGCCAGGCCGACTACGCCGTGCCGCTGTGGGCCAGGAAGGCCCAGGCCGACCTCTTCGGGGCCGAACTGTTGGTTTCACTGCATTGCGCCGCCTCGCTCCCGGGGCATGCGGGCGTGGAGGTCTACAGCCACTCGGCTGCCGCCTCCGATCCCGAGGCCAACGCCGTGGCCGAGCTGGAAAACGGCGTGCTGCGCTTCGAGCGCGTGCAGCCGCCTGTTCTGGCTGAACCTGCCTCGCAGCGGGGCCTGCTTGGGGCTTGGCGCGCCCGGTCCGGCGAGCGCCGCAGCAAGGAGCTGGCCGACGCGCTGGCCATCCAGATGTCCCCGCCCGCGCCCCTGGCCCCGGCCCATGCCCGGCAGGCTCCCCTTGGCGTGCTGGAGGGTCCCCGCTGCCCCTGCATGCTC
>JBKICO010000224.1:0-2716 GCA_046567065.1 Acidobacteriota bacterium | reverse complement strand
CCCAGAGGGCGTTCAGGGCGTCCCTGAGCCCTGCGTCGGCGGAGAGCAGGTAGACCCGCTGGGGTCGCGGCAGGCGGCAGGCGTCGGCGTTCATGCTCAGGTGAAGCTCAGGTCCGCGATGTCGAGGAACTTCTCGCTCAGCTCGTCCAGCACGGCTTCAAGGTCGGCGGGCTTGAGCTTGAGCTTCTTGAGGGCCTCGGGCTCCAGGTAGGGCACGGCGTCGTCGCCGCCGGAGCCGTACTCGTACACGCGCACCAGGAAGTCGCCCAGGTGCACGCAGCAGGCCACCTCGGGGTAGAGCCGGGCCAGTTGCGGCTTGTGGTGGTAGCTCATGCCCTCCTTGATGGGGGGCGGCAGCTTCCAGTGGTCGGAGAGCCAGGCGTTCACCCGGTCGTGCCCGAAGCCCATGACGGCCTTCTCGGCCTCCAGGTAGCTCTTGTCCTGGGTCTTCACCAGGGCTTCCACCCCGGTTTTCAGTTCGGGCAGCTGCACGGAGGTGACCACCTTGCCCAGGTCGTGCAGGAGCCCGGCCACTGAGATGTCCTCCACGTCCTTGAGCCCGCACTGGCGCGCCACGGTGGAACTGGCCAGGGCGCAGCCCACGGAGTGCTCCCAGAGCCCGACCATGGTCTGGTTCATGACGTCCATGACCGAGGTGCTCACGATCACCCCGCGCAGCACGTTGAAGCCCAGCAGCACCAGGGCGTGGTGGATGGAGCCGATTCGGCCCGGGAAGCCGTAGATGGGCGAGTTGACCATCTTGAGCACCTTGGCGGAGAGCACCTGGTCCATGGCGATGAGCTTGGCGATCTGTTCGGTGGAGGAGTCCGGGTCCTTCACGAGGCGGGAGACCTCGTCGAGCACCTTGGGCAGGGTGGGCAGGTCCTTTGCGGCCAGGATCTGGTCCTTGCGCTCAAGCTTCAAGTCCTCGGCCATGCGAAACTCCTCGTGAGGGGGCGATACATCCTGCGGGCGGGCATCAGCCCTCTGCGGGCCCGGCCTTGGAGGCCACTTTCATCTTGAAATAGTGCTGCAGCAGCGCCTTGACCTGGTTCATCCAGGGGTCCTGGGCGTGCTTGCGGAAGAGGTGGTCCAGGCGCTCAAGCCGCTGGTCGTAGTTGGTGCCGGAGCTGACGCCCTCGGTCTGCACCGGTTCGCCCTCCACCACCACCTGGTCCACACCCATCATGTCGAACTTGTCCAGCAGGGCCTCGGTCAGTTCGGTGCCCTGGGCGGCCACGACCATGCCGTCGGCGCGGGCCACGGGCTTGGCCAGCACGTACCCGGGTTTGGCCAGGTTCAGGGGTATCTTCTGCATCGGGCGGGGGCTCCTTGCTGCGATCAGGCGCTGAGATAATATCCGCCGGGCAGTCTGCGCACAACCCCTTTTAGTTCCAGCAACACCAGGGTCCGGCTCATCTCGGCGGCTTCGCGCCCGAAGGTGCGGCAGAGCGCGTCGATATGGGTCGCGCCCATGGCGGCCAGATGGCCCTGGAGGTCGCGCTCGAAGGGCGTGCCCGGGTCCGCCGGCGGGGTCTGGGCTGGCGCGGGCTGCGGGGTTTGCACGGGCCGGGCGCCCTTTCTGGCTTTCGGCGTCGAGGGGGGCTCCTTGGCGAGCAGGCTCAGACGCTCCTGCCCGGGTTTGGGAACCGGCGCGCCCTGGGGCCGCCTGCGCTCCTCCAGGTGGGCCTCCAACTGGGGCTTGAGCTCCTGCAGGATGTCCTGGGCGTCGTGCACCAGCTTCGCGCCCTTGTTGATGATCTCGTGGCAGCCCCGGTAGCTCTTGAGCGACACAGGCCCCGGCACGGCGAAAACATCCCTGCCCTGCTCCATGGCCAGGCGCGCCGTGATCAGGCTGCCGGACTTGGAGTGCGCCTCAACCACCAGCACCCCCAGGGAGAGCCCGCTGATGATCCTGTTGCGCAGGGGGAAATTGGCCGCCAGCGGCTTGGTGCCCGGCGGAAATTCGGAGAGGATCAGCCCCTTGGAGGCCAGGTCCTTCCAGACGTCGCGGTTGGAGGCCGGATAGATGAGGTCCGGCCCGGTGCCCATGACCGCAATGGAGCTGCCCACGCCGGAGAGCCCGGCCATGTGGGCCTGGCGGTCGATGCCCAGGGCCAGCCCCGAGACGATGGTCACGCCGGATTCCGCCAGTTCGAGCGAGATGCGCTGGGCCAGTTCGAGCCCGTAGCGGGAGCAGTCCCGCGAGCCGACCACGGCCATGCAGGGGTTGTCCAGCAGGGCCGTATCGCCCAGGCAGTACAGGAACACGGGGGGATCGGGTATCTCGCGCAGGCGGCGGGGGTAGCGCGGGTCGCTCCAGAGCAGCGTGGGGACGCCCTTCTCCTCGGCGTTGCGCAGCTCTGCCTCGGCCGCGCCGCGCCAGGATTCGGCCAGAAAGCCCTGGCACTGGGCGCTGTTGGCCAAGCCGCGCTCATGCCAGCCACGGCAGCGGCGGACGGCCTCCGAGGCGCAGCCGTAGGCGTCCAGCAGTTTTCTGGCCGTGCGCGGCCCCAGCCCCGGCGCATGCTTGAGGCTGATGCTGGCCCAGAGCTCCTCGCGGGCGTCTGCGTTCAATCCGGTACTACTGGCCAAGCTGTTTGAGCTTCTGCTTGGCCTTGGCCGCGAATTCGGATTTGGGGTGCTCGTCCACCAGCAGCTTGAGGTGGAAGACGGCGTTGGATTTGTCACCCAGGCGTTCGTAGGCGTCCGCGAT
>JBKICO010000223.1:0-3961 GCA_046567065.1 Acidobacteriota bacterium | reverse complement strand
GCCGAGGCTCGGCATCTCCATCCTGGAGAACGCCGTGCGCCACCTGAAGGAAAACGCCTGATCCCAGGCCGCAACTTATGCGGGCGCATCTCCTTAGGGGTGCGCCCGCTCATCTGAACCGATGAATCCCCCCCGTACCCGCGCGCTGGACGCCAACACCCCTCCGCCTGGATGGCGGTCATGGAGGGCGGTGATGGCCCGCGCCCTGCGCCAGGCCTGGTTTGCGGGCAAGGCGGGCGAGGACCCGGTGGGGGCGCTGGTGATCGAGGCCGCCACGGGCCGGATTCTCGCGCAGGCCTGCAACGCTTCAATAGGTTTGAACGACCCCACAGCCCACGCCGAAATATTGGCCATCCGCCAGGCCGGGCAGGCGCTCGGCAACTACCGCCTGGGCGGCTGCATCCTGGCCGTGACCCTGGAGCCCTGCCTGATGTGCGTGGGGGCCGTGATCCACGCCCGGCTGGACGGCGTGGTCTTCGGCGCGCTCGACCCCAAGGCCGGGGCCCTGGTCTCCAACCTGGACGGGGCCGCCCTGCCCTTCGCCAACCACCGCCCCGCCGTGCTGGGGGGCGTGCTGGCCCACGAGTGCGGGGCCACGCTCTCGCGTTTTTTCTCCGCCCGGCGCAAGGCCCGGGGTGCCTGAACGCAATCGCCCATCACGGAACACTTGCCAGAGCGCCCCGTTTTCACTAAGGTGCCTTTCCTTCACGGCGCGGAGAGGTACCGAAGTGGCCGTAACGGGACCGACTCGAAATCGGTTTGTGGGCTAATAACCTGCACGTGGGTTCGAATCCCACCCTCTCCGCCATCACATCTTCCAATTTCTTCCATAATCGACTGATATCGCGGAGAAAGCCAGGACCGATGGGTCCGGGCTCATGCGGCATGGCCCGCAGCCAACCAGACGGCTCCGTTCAGTTGCGCTCACCGCAACGGATGGCTCGGGCATCCGGGCCGCGACCAGGGACATCGCGCCCAAGACGCATCATCGTCCTTACTTACTTGCCCTTGACCCTGCTGGCGGGCGCGCCGTGCACCATGGTGTAGGCGTACTCCACGCCCTGGCCGTAGGCGCCGGCGTGCTCCTTCACCACGGCCAGCACGGCGTCGTAGGTTTCCTTGCGCGCCCAGTCGCGTTGGTATTCAAGCAGCACTTGCAGCGCCGTGACCGGCACGGCCCCTGCCTGCTCCATGCGGCGCATGGCGGCGTTGTGCGCGGTGACGCTGGTGCCGCCGGAAGCGTCCTCCACCGCGTAGACCTCGTAGCCCGCGCCTATGGCCTCGAGCGCGGGGAAGGCCAGGCATACCTCGGTCCAGAGGGCTGAGATGACCAGTTTCTTGCGGCCGGTGGCGGCCACGGCCTCCACGAAGCTCCTGCTCTCCCAGGAGTTCATGCTGGTGCGTTCGATGGGCTCCTGGCCGGGGAAGATGTCCAGCAGTTGCGGCCACATGTTGCCTGAAAAGCTTTTGGTCTCCACGGTGGTGAGGATGGTGGGCACCTTGAAGATGCTCGCCGCCTTGGCCAGCAGCAGGACGTTGTTGAAAAGCGTCTGGCGGTCGATGCTCTCAACGCCGAAAGTCATCTGAGGCTGATGGTCGATGAATATGACTGCGCTGTTTTGAGGATCGAGCAGCTCCGTCTTCATGGATTTCTCCTTTGAGGCCAAATGGATACCTCAGGAATCTTATTTTGGCCGTGCATTCGGATGACACAAGGGCTCCGGGGACGATCACGAGCATATGCAACCTAGGCCAGCCAGGTGGCCCGTTCAAGCCATTTTTAAAACGAGCCCGCGTCATGCCTGCTGCCCGGACCTGACTCCGCGACATGAGGTCGAAACCTGCCAGGAAGTTTCAATCACGCAAGGTGCGGGAATGCCGCCGGAAGATTACACCCGCCCCCCGGATACCGGGGGCAGCCCAATAGAAAAGGGACGGCCCATGACGGGTCGTCCCTGGAAAGTTGGAGCCATCGCGGTTGCCTGAAGGCAATTAGTCAATTGATGACGGCAACGTATCTCGCCAAGGAGTTGTCCGCACTTTCCCGGCGCACGCCTCTCCCGGCCATGATGCGGAAAACTACCTATTTCATACCATCCATCAACATTCCTTTCCCTTCAAGAAGCATATAAACCCCGTCCTTCATCATGCTCTCGCCCTGCTTCATTTCGGACTCGGAATTTCCCGTCATAAGTTCAGACGCCTTTACCATCATGTCCGCGCCGCTCACCATCTTCATTCCGGCTTTATCCTTCGGCGCCGCGGACTTCACCATCCTCTGCCCCTTGGCGATCAGCTTCAGGCCTTCAGACATCGACTGCTTGTCTTTCTTGAGCATCAAGTCAGAGCCTTCAACCATCGTATCGACGCCCTTATTCACGGAGTCATACTTCATTTTCGCATCAGCTTGCGCCTTTGCATCTCTTTTTGAGCTGTCACCAACGCGAGGCACACCGGATGTCATATCCAGGCCGTAAGATACATCCGCCAGTTGCGGCAGAAGACAAAGGCCAGCCGCCACAAGAGTCGCAGTGACGAAATTTGCAGCCTTGAACATGGAGATCTCCTTCTCAAACTCGATAATATTGAAAAAGCTTGTCAGGCCGGGACATGGCGTACGGCTCCAGGCATCCGGCATGCTGATGCCAGGATGCTTTTGCTTGGCGCGCGCACCGGACGCAGCAGCCTATACTAAACGAATCCGGGCCTCACAAGCCGTGGCTGCAGGGCCGCCCCCCACCTCATGACCGCCATTGGCATCCCACCGGTATGGAGTTATCTTGTCAGAATCGGACCGGACGGCCATGCGCGCCCGTAACGGCTCCAAGTAACCGGACCTCCCGCCGGGGGGCCTGGAGGCTGTCATGAATACACTTCGGGTCTTGCTGCTCACCATCGCGCTGTTCGCGGCCTGGGCAATCCCCGGCCCCGCCTGCGCCCAACCCGGCTCCGGCTCATTCTCCCGGGCGGAGTTGGCCCAGCTTCTCGCGCCCATCGCGCTCTACCCCGATCCGCTGCTCTCGCAGATCCTCATGGCCTCCACCTATCCAGGCGAACTCCAGGAGGCGGACGAGTGGCTGCGCCAGTACCCCGGCCTCGACGCCGACCGCCTCAACGCCGCCCTGCTGGACCAGCCCTGGGACGCCAGCGTGAAATCCCTCTGCCACTATCCGGCCGTGCTGGCGGAAATGGTCCGCAACCTGGCCAACACCGAAAGGCTGGGCGAGGCCTTCCTGGCGGAGGAGGCCGAGGTGACGGACGTCATCCAGGAGCTGCGCCGCAGGGCTCAGGACGCCGGGACGCTTTCCTCCAGCTCGCAGCAGAGCGTGACCTTCCAGGACGGGGACATCCTGGTGGAGCCGACGGCAGCGGGCGTGGTGTACGTGCCCTACTACGACCCGCTGACGGTCTACGGCTCCTGGTGGTATCCGTCGTATCAGCCCGTGGCCTGGTTCCCGGACTACTACCCCAGCTACGGGGTCGTGTTCGCGGCCGGGGTGACGGTGGGCCTCGCCGTGACCGACTGGTGCCGCTTCGACTACCGCAGACGCGCCATCGTGGTGAACCCCTACCGGGTGGCCCCGTTCAACCGCGTGGTTGTCACGGGAACTCCAGCCTACAGGCCCTGGGTGCACGAACCCGCCCACCGGCGGGGCTACGGCTACACCTACGGACCCACGCGGCAGCGCTACGGCCAACCCGGGACCGTGGTCACGCCGGTACCGCGCGGACCGGCCCCGCCTCCCCCGGGTGTCGCCGCGCCTCCTGGACGCTTCCCGGCCCCCGTGCCGGTGGCGCCCCCCGCGCACGTCCCGCCTCCGGTGGCCGCGCCCCCGGCCCGCGTTGCGCCGCCTCATATGGAACCGTCGCCCGTGGCCGCGCCCCCGGCCCGCGTAGCGCCGCCCGCAGCGGCGGTACAGCAGCCCCATATGGAGCCTCCGGCCGTGGCCCCGCCGCCTCC
>JBKICO010000222.1:0-4119 GCA_046567065.1 Acidobacteriota bacterium | reverse complement strand
CGGCCTTCGAGGCCATGGAGATGCTCGAGGCCATCCCCTACGGCGTGTTCTTCGTCGGGCCGGACCTGCCCGGCCCCACCTCGGGCATCGAGCTGGCCCAGATGCTCGTGGGCCGCCGCCAGCGCCCGGCACTGGTCTTCGTGGCCCCGGACGAATCCCAGGCCTACAAGGCCTTCGAGCTGGGCGCGGCCGACTACCTCATCTGGCCAGTGACGCCCCAACGCCTGGAGCTCACCCTCACGCGCCTGCGCGGGCTCTCCCCCGGCTTCAAGGAGGTCCAGCCCGCGGTGGCCTGGCCCGAGGAGCGCTCCGCCAGCGCCCAGGACGACCAGCAGACCCTGCAGCTCCCAATCGACGAGGACGAGGAAGGCCCCTTCATCTCCGCCCTCAAGAACGCCTGGGACCTGACACTCAAGCGCAAGCCGGTGGACATCGAGAAGCTGCCCATCACCCTGGACGGGCGCACCCTGCTCCTGCCGTACCCGCACATCCTTTTCGTGGAGGCCTACGAGGACTACTCCTTCGTGCACACCGCGCAGCAGAAGTTCCTCACCTCCTACCGCCTGAAGAACCTGGAGGAGCGCCTTGCGCCCCACGGGTTCTTCCGGGTGCATCGCAAATTCCTCGTGAACCTGGAGGCCGTCACCGAGATCGCCAGCCTGCCCGGGGGCCAGTTCATGCTGCGCACCCAGGGCAAAACCCGCATCGAGCTGCCCATCAGCCGCCGCCGTATCGGCGAGCTGAAACAGGTCCTCGGGCTGTGACACGCCCCCCGGCCGCCGCGCCGCATTGTCGAGATTCAGGAGCATCGTATGGAAACCGGCCTCGTCGATAGCCTTCTCAGGGAAGAACGGGTCTTCCGCCCATTGCCCCAGGTGGTGCGCGAAGCCAACATGGGCCAGAACGAGCTCAAGGCCGCCCAGAAGCTGGCGGACCTGGACTACCGCCTGTTCTGGGAGGAGCAGGCCGCCGAGCTGGATTGGTTCGAGAAGTGGACCCAGGTCCTCGACGATTCCACCCCGCCCTATTTCCGCTGGTTCACCGGTGGCAAGTGCAACCTGGTGCACAACGCGCTGGACCGCCACATCCACACGGTCAACAAGAACAAGCTGGCCATCATCTGGGAGGGCGAGTCCGGCGAGTGCCGCAAGTACACCTATTACGAGCTCTTCCGCGACGTGTGCCGCTTCGCCAACGCCCTGCGCTCCCTGGGCGTGGGCAAGGGCGACCGGGTCCTGATCTTTCTGCCGCCCCTGCCCGAGACCATCATCACCATGCTGGCCACCGCCAAGATCGGCGCGGTGCAGACCCTGGTGTTCGCGGGCTACTCCACCAAGTCCCTGCGGGAGCGCATCGAGAGCTGCAGGCCCAAGGTGATCGTCACGGCGGACGGCTTCTACCGCAACGGCCGCGTCATCAACCTCAAGTCCGTGGTGGATGAGGCCCTCTTCGGGGAGGACTGCGACTGCACCGAGTCCGTCATCGTGGTGCACCGCGCCGGGGTGGAGCTGGACATGGTGGAGCCGCGCGACCTGCGCTACGAGGACCTCCTGCGCCAGGAGCGCCCCCAGGCCCCCACCGAGGTCATGGACGCGGAGGACCCGCTCTTCCTGCTCTACACCTCCGGGGCCACGGGCAAGCCCAAGGGCCTGGTGCACACCCACGGCGGCTACATGGTGGGCGTGCACGCCACCTACCGCTGGGTCATGGACGTCAAACCCACGGACCTCTACCTCTGCACGGCCGACCCGGGCTGGATCACCGGGCACAGCTACGTGGTGTTCGGCCCGCTCATGGCGGGCACCACGGTGGTGCTCTACGAGGGGCATCCGCTCTATCCGCAGGCGGACAGGCTCTGGAACATCGTGGCCCGCTACGGCGTGACCATCCTCTACACCACGCCCACGCTCATCCGCATGCTCATGCGCTACGGCGGGCAGTACCCGCGCCGCCACGACCTCTCCACCCTGCGCCTGCTGGGCAGCGTGGGCGAGCCCATCGGCCCCGAGCCCTGGGTCTGGTTCCACAAGTACATCGGGCGCAGCGAGTGCCCCCTGCTGGACACCTGGTGGCAGACCGAGACGGGCATGTTCATGGTCTCGCCGCTGCCCATCTCGCTGCTCAAGCCCGGCAGCGCGGGCAGGCCCCTGCCCGGGGTGGACGTGGACGTGGTGGACCGCTCCGGCAACCCCGCCGGGCCGGACAAGGGCGGCTTCGTGGTGGTGCGCAAACCCTGGCCAGCCATGGCCCGCACCCTCTGGCACGACGACGAAGGCTACAAAAAGGCCTACTGGGAGAAGATACCCGGGGTCTATTTCGCGGGCGACGTGGCCCGCAAGGACGAGGACGGCTACTTCTGGTTCCAGGGCCGCGCCGACGACGTGCTCAACATCGGCGGGCACCGCATCGGCCCCGCCGAGGTGGAGGCCGCGCTCACCGCGCACAAGGCCGTGGTGGAGGCCGCCGTCATCGGCGTGCCCGACGCCATCAAGGGCGAGGCAGCCAAGTGCTTCGTGGTGCGCGCCGAGGAGTGGCACAAGGACTTCGACTCGGAGGACGAGCTGATAAAGTCGCTCACCACGCACATCCACCGCGAGCTGGGGCCTTTCGTGGCGGTGCGCTCCTTCGCCTTCCGCGAGCGACTGCCCCACACTAAGAGCGGCAAGATCATGCGCAGGCTGCTGCGCGCCGAGGAGACGGGCGCGGCCCCGGGCGACGTCTCCAGCCTTGAGGACGAATAGGCCCGACAGATTCGGAGGCGGCATGGACGAGCGGCAGACACCCACCCGGGAGGAACTGGCGGCCGAAGTGGAGCGCCTGCGCGAGGCGCTCAGGCAGCTCGAGGCCGCCGAGGCGGTGCGCAAGAAGGCGCACGACAGGCTGCGGGCCGAGTGCGTGGCCTTCCGCTCCGTGTTCGACGAAAGCCCCATCATGCAGATCTGGTTCGACCGGGAGGGCCACGTGCTGCGCGTGAACAAGGCCGCCATGGCCGCCGCCAGCCTGGACAGCCCCCCGCAGGATTTCTCGGTGTTCACCGACCCCCAGCTCATCATGCTCGGCGTGCCGGGCTACTTCCGCCAGGCCCTGGCCGGGGCCACCGTGCGCATGCCGCGCTACGCCTTCAACGCCCACAAGACCCACGAGCCCGCCCAGGACCTGGAACTGGTCATGGAGACGGTGCTCTACCCGGTGTTCGGGCCGGGCGGTGCGGTGGATTCCGTGGTGGTGCAGCACTTCGACGTCACCGAGCTGGCCAGGGTCACGGCGGCCCTGGAACAGAGGGAAGCGAAGGGGTGAGGCCTTGCATTCCGGCCCGACAGGGACTATCTGGAGCACAAACGCGAGATTCTTCATAAGGAGCTTCGACATGTACAATGCCGCCAACGCTCAACAGTCTCTTTCCCGCGCCGAGGCGCTCAACGCCTTTATGCGCGGGGTATACGGCTGGATGGCGGCCGGCCTCGGCCTGACCGCGCTGGTCGCGGTCATGGTCGCGTCCAGCCCCGCCGTCTACAAGATCGCCTTCAACCCCGTGGTGCTCATCGTGCTCATCCTGGCCGAGCTGGGCCTGGTGCTCGGGCTTTCGGCCCGCATCAGCCGCATGTCCTCCGGCACGGCCACGGGCATGTTCATGGCCTACAGCGCCCTGAACGGCGTCACGCTCTCCAGCATCTTCCTGGTGTACACGGCCACCTCCATAACCTCGGCCTTCGCCGTGAGCGCGGGCATGTTCCTGGCCATGAGCGTGTACGGCATGGTCACCAAGCGCGACCTGACCAGCCTGGGCAGCTTCATGTTCATGGGGCTCATCGGCATCGTCATCGCCTCGCTGGTGAACATCTTCCTGCAGAGCAGCGCCATGGCCTTCATCATCAACTGCGTGGGCGTGCTGGTCTTCACCGGGCTCACCGCCTACGACACCCAGCGCCTCAAGGACATGGGCGCCGCCGCCCCCATGGGCGACGCCACGGCCCTGCGCCGCGGCTCCATCCTGGGCGCGCTGACCCTCTACCTGGACTTCATCAACCTGTTCCTGATCATGCTGCGCTTCTTCGGCGGCAACCGCGACTAAGAAGACCCTCCGCCGGGGAGCCCCAGCGGCTCCCCGGCGACATCCCC
>JBKICO010000221.1:0-4818 GCA_046567065.1 Acidobacteriota bacterium | reverse complement strand
TGAAGCCCGGCAAGCATGAGCTGGGCGACAAGAAGGTCAACACCATCCTGGTCAACCAGGAGCGCTGCATGTACTGCGGCAACTGCTACACCATGTGCCCCTCGCTGCCCCTTTCCGACAAGGAAGGCGACGGCGTGATCATCATGGTCGGCGGCAAGGTGTCCAACAGGATCTCCATGCCCAAGTTCTCCAAGGTCGCCGTGGCCTTCATCCCCAACGAGCCTCCCCGCTGGCCGACGCTGGCCAAGGTGTGCAAGAAGATCATAGAGGTCTACGCCGCCGAAGCCAACAAGTACGAGCGCCTGGGCGACTGGGCCGAGCGTATCGGCTGGGAGAGCTTCTTCGAGAAGTGTGAGCTGGACTTCACCCACCACCTGATCGACGACTTCCGCGATCCGGCGTACTTCACCTGGCGTCAGTCCACCAACTTCAAGTTCTAAGACGACAAACCCGGGGGCGCGGACTCAGTCCGCGCCCCCGGCTCTAAAACGAGGTGATTCATGGATGATGCCGAAGCCAAAGCCTTGATCGTCGAAACCCTGAAGTCCAAGACCAACAAGTCCAAGTTCTACCTGAAGGACTTCTACGCCTTCCTTCCCGACATGAAGAAGATGGCGGTTTCCAAGCTGGTGAACACCATGGTTGCCGAAGGCACCCTGGAATACTGGTCCTCGGGTTCCACCACCATGATCGGCCTCAAGGGCGCTGGCAAGCAGCACGCCACCGAAGAAGGCGAATAGCCCATTCGGGACTTCTAACTTTTTCCCGTCCCATGCGCCTCTTCCCCTTGGACTCTCGCCCACGGGGAAGACGGCGTGGGGCGTGAGCCCTCGGGGCCTGTGCGCTCCACACCCCACATGATGTCCATCCCCCGCCTTGTCCTGGCCGGCCTGTCCGGCGGTTCCGGTAAGACCATCGTCTCTCTGGGCCTCACCCGTGCCTGGGTGAACCAGGGGCTCAGCGTCGCCCCTTTCAAGAAGGGCCCGGATTACATCGATGCGGCCTGGCTCTCGCTATCCGCACGCACCCCGGCCTGCAACCTGGACCCCTTCCTCTTCCCTGACGACGTGCTCCTGGGGCTTTTCGCCCAGAAAGCCGCCAAGGCCGACCTGGCCTTCGTGGAAGGCAACCGCGGCCTTTTCGACGGCGGGGATGCGCTGGGCTCCTATTCCACCAGCCAGTTGGCGCGCAAGCTCGCGGCTCCGTTGGTCCTGGTCATCGACGCAACCAAGATGACCCGCACGGCGGCGGCCATCGTGCAGGGCTGCGCGAATTTCGAACCCGGTTCGGGCCTGGCGGGCGTGATCCTCAACCGCACAGCGGGCGAACGCCACCGGCGCATCCTGCGCGAGGCCATCGAGCAGTACACCGACGTGCCCGTGCTGGGCACTCTGCCGAAACTGCGCGAGAACCCCATCCCCGAGCGGCACATGGGGCTCATCTCAAACCGGGAGTACGAAGGGCAGGAGGCCATCCTCGAAGGGATCGCCCAGGTCATGGCGGACAACTGCGACCTGCCGCGCCTGCTCGACATCGCCCGGGCCGCGCCTCCGCTGCCCGTGCCCGATGCTGAAATCTGGCCCGCCCGCACCGAAGGCCCGGCCCCGCGCATCGGCTATGTGCTGGATGCGGCGCTCTGGTTCTACTATCAGGAGAACCTGGAGGCCCTGCGCCGGGCCGGGGCCGAACTCGTGGAGGTCAGCCTGCTTTCCTCCGACCCCTGGCCGGAGCTGGACGGCCTCTACCTGGGCGGCGGCTTCCCCGAAACCCAGGCCCAGGCCTTGGCTGATAATATCCCCGTGCGCACCCGCGTCCGCACACTGTCGGAGACCGGCGCGCCCATCTACGCCGAGTGCGGCGGGTTTATGTACCTCTGCGAGGAGCTGCACACCGAAGGCGCCATCTACCCCATGGCCGGGGTCTTCCCGCTGGCCACCACGCTGTGCGCACGGCCGCAGGGCCTGGGGTACGCCGAAGCCACCGTGGTGGCGGCAAACCCGTTCCATCCGGTCGGGGCCGTGCTGCGGGGGCACGAGTTCCACTATTCCAAGTGCCTGGCCCAGTCGCGCTACACCGGGCATGGCGAGTCGCCGGTGCTGGCTCTGCGCATGGAGCGCGGCTCCGGGATGCTGCAAGGGATGGACGGCGCGGTGAGCGGCAACACCTTCGCGGCCTACACGCACATTCACGCCCTGGGCGTGCCCCACTGGGCGGAGAACTTCGTGCGCGCGGCCGCCGCGTTCCGGGATGGCCGGACGGGCTGAAGCGTACTTCCAACATAAGCGCCTGAGCAGAGAAGAAGCCTCCGGCGGCCAAAGGGACTTCGTCCCTCTGGACTCCCATTCCGCTTCGCACTCGTATTCGTTACCCAGTCGTGATTTGACTCTGAGTCGGCAATCTGGTGCACATCCAGAGGAGCCGCCCCGCAGGCACGTCGGGATGTCTCCCGGAAATGGAATATGATGCGCCCTTCAGGCTTGCAGAAGAGCTAAGGGGTGGCGCACCCGGCGCGAAGCAATGAAGGATTCCAAAGGAACGAAGTCCCTTTGGCGGGAGAGTCCAGGGAGGGCAGCGCCCTCTCTGGCCGCCGGAGGCATCCCCTGCCTCGCGGTGGCTACATGGCGGCGGCCTTGGCCTTCGTAAGAATCTTCAACGCCTCGGCGGAATCCGGCGTTACCGCCAGCACCTTCTTGGCGAACTCCCCGGCCTCGGCCAGCTTCCCGGCCCTGAGCAGCAATTGCGCCGTGCAGCAAAACAGCAGGGGGTTCTCCCCGGCCTTCTTGCGGGCTTCGCCCAGCAACTTGAGCCCGGCTTCGATGTCCTTGAGCTTTCCGGCGGCCACAACCAGCAGATCGTAAGCCCTGGGGTTGTCCGGGCTGGTTTCGATGGCCCCGCGCAGGTATTCCAGGGCGGCCTTGTACTGGCCCTTCTCCATCAGCCGGGTGCCCAGCATGGGGAACAGCCCGTCCTCGTCCACACGCAGCGAGACGGCCTCGCGGAAATTGCGCTGCGCCTCCAAAAGGTTGCCCTCATCCAGGAATTTCTGGCCCTTGAGGATGCACTGGTCGATCTTGAGCTTGCGCTCGCGCATCTGGTCCAGCGACTCGCGGTCCTGCTCGGCCTTCACCTTCTTGAACACGGCGGCCACGTACTGAAAGAGCTTGGGCTCCTGCCCCTTGAGGTAGGGCAGCCCCTTGGGCAGCAGCTTGGCCACATTGGGGGTCTTGCTGATGTTTGAGAAAGCTTCCCGGAACTGGCCTTCGATCTCGGTGCGATCCTGCGAGCCGAGCTTGACCGCGCAAAAGGACTTCAGCGCCGTGGCCAGGCAGCCCAGCGCGCGGAGGTCTTCGTTCTTGAGGTAGGCCGCCTTGCAGCGCGCCAGTTCTTCTTTGATGCTGCGGGGGGTGATGTTCATCGCGCTCCTGCCTAGTGTGCTCCGCCCCAGTCGCGCCCGACGCCCATGTCAACGGCGAGGGGAACGTCCAGGGTGACGATGCCGGTCATCAGTTCGGCCAGGCGTTCGCCTGCTGCCTGCCCGTTCTCCGAGGGCGCCTCGATGACCAGTTCGTCGTGCACCTGGAGGATAAGTTCCGCGCCGAGCCCGGCCAGCGCCTGGTCGGAGGCGGCCTTGAGCATGGCGATCTTGATGATGTCCGCCGCGCTGCCCTGCACCACGGTGTTCACGGCTTGGCGCTTGGCCTGCGCTTCGAGCTGGGTGTTGCGGGAGTGGATGTCCGGCAGCATGCGCCGCCGCCCGGCCATGGTGGTCACGTAGCCCAGTTCCTTGGCTTGATCCACCACGGTCTGGTAATATTGCTTGAGCGTGCCCATGTGCTCGAAATATTTTGCGATGAAGTCCTTGGCTTCGGCCAGGCTCAGGCCCAATTCACGCCCGAGCTTCTGCGGGCCCATGCCATAGAGCAGCCCGAAGTTGATGGTCTTGGCCTGGCGGCGCTGCTCCGGGGTGATGGCCGAGGGTGGCCTGTCGAAGAGCAGGGCCGCCGTGCGGGAGTGGATGTCCTGGCTTTCGCGGAACGCGGCCAGCAGGGTTGGGTCGCCGGAGAAGTGGGCAAGCACGCGCAGCTCGATCTGCGAATAGTCGGCCGAGGCCAGCACCTTGCCGGGGCCCGCGATGAACAGGGAGCGCATCCTGCGTCCCAGGTCGCCGCGCACTGGGATGTTCTGCAGGTTGGGCGCGCTGGAGGAGAGGCGCCCCGTGGCCGTGGTGAGCTGGTTGAAGGTGGTGTGGATGCGTCCGCCAGCATCGGCCAGGGCGGGCAGGGGCTCCAGGTAGGTGGAGCGCAGCTTCTCCAGCTTGCGGTATTCGAGGACCGTGTCCACCAGGGGGTGCTGCCCGGCCAGGCGGTCCAGCACTTCGGCGGAGGTGGAGGCCGCGCCCCCGGGCGTCTTGCCGGGGGCCTTGAGCCCGAGCTGATTGTAGAGCACATCCGCCAGTTGCTGGCTGGAGCGAACGTTGAACCGCACCCCCGCCTGGCGGTGCATCTGCTCCACCAGAGCTTCGAGGCGAGCGTTCACCTCCCCGGCGAAGGCGGTGAAAGCGGGGATGTCGATGCCGATGCCCCGGCGCTCCATGTCCACCAGCACGGGGATCAGCGGCAATTCGAGAGTGCGCATCAGCTCCGTGAGCCCGGCCTGCTCCAGCCGGGAGCGCATGCGCTTGGCCAGGGCCAGGGCCGCCAGCCCGGGCGCGCCGCCGGGGGCCTCCTCGGGGCTGAAGGAGGGGTCGGTCCAGAGCGAATCCAGGATGCGCTCCCAGGTGTAGACGCGGTCCTCGGGGCTTAGCAGGTAGGCCGCCAG
>JBKICO010000220.1:0-4905 GCA_046567065.1 Acidobacteriota bacterium | reverse complement strand
CCGACTTGATGGCCGGGCTGCTCAAAACCCAGGATAGGCTGATCAAAATACTTTCCGTCAGCCGGCTTTTCCAGAAAGTGCTCAAGAGTTAGGAGCCGAACATGTCCAAGACGATTCTTATCGTTGATGATTCCAAGACAGTTCGCAACCTGGTCGCCTTCATCATGAAAAAGGAAGGCTTCAAGGTCGTCACTGCGGAAGACGGCCTGGACGGTCTGGAAAAACTCTATTCCTCCGGCGAGATAAATCTGATAATATCAGATATCAATATGCCGCGCATGGACGGCTTCACGTTCATCAAGAGCGTCCGCGAGCAGGACGCCTACAGGGACATACCCATCGTGGTGCTCTCCACCGAAGGCCAGGAGAAAGACATCCAGGCCGGGCTGTCCATCGGGGCCAATATGTACATGGTAAAACCGGCCCAGCCTGAGAAAATGGTCAAGAACATCAAGATGCTTCTTGGATAGTTACCGGAAATACGCCTTACAGGGGTCATCATGAGTCAGGATTTCATGGATCCGGAACTATTCGCGGATTTTATCGTCGAAGCCAAAGAGCACCTGGAAACCATCGAGCCCAACCTCCTGGAGCTCGAAAAGAATCCGGACAACCTCGGCCTGCTCAACGAAATCTTCCGCCCGATGCATTCGCTCAAGGGCGCGTCGGGCTTTCTGGGCCTGAACCACATCAACGGCCTGGCCCACCGCGCCGAGAACATCCTCGACGAACTCCGCAAGGGCAAGATTGCGGTGACGTCCGGCATCATGGACGTGATCCTCGCGGCCACGGACGCCCTGCGCACCATGATCGACAACCTGGAGACCGTTGGCTACGAGGGTGAGGTGGAGACCGCGCACATCATCGCGCGCATTGACTCCATCCTCGCCGGGGAGGCGGAGCCCGAAACCCCGGCGGCTCCCGTAAGCGCCGCAAAGCAAGAGGACGCTCCCCAGCAGGAGCAACCACCCGTGGAAGAGGACGCCCCCGGCAGTACCTCCGCTCCGGACGGCGGCGAAACCGGGGGCCAGGGCAGAGGCTTCATCATGCCCGAACTGGTGGAGACTGGCCCCCCGTACAGCCTGCAGGCCATCGGCGAAGGCCACCTCAACGACTTCCTGGAGGAAGCCCAGGAGATCATCGCCAGCCTCAACGACTCGCTGCTCGAACTCGAGAAGGACCCCACCGCCGGGGGCGAGCTCGTCAACGACATCTTCCGCTTCTTCCACAACCTCAAGGGCAACTCCGGCATCATCGGCCACAAGGAGCTCAACGCCCTGACCCACGAGGCCGAAACACTGCTGAACAAGGTGCGTAAGGGCGAGATGGTCCCCACCAGGGGCATGATCGACCTGCTGCTGGGCTCCGTGGACATGATGGAATCCCTGGTGACGCGCATCGACGCCAAGCACAACCAGGCCGTGCCCGTGGACATCGACTTCCTGGTGGAGAAGCTGCAGGAGGCCGTGGCCACCGGCGACGTGGACCTGGGGCCACCGCCCGCGCCCGCCGAACCCGCGCCGGAAGCCTCAGAGCCCGAACCCGCCGTGGAGCCCGCCGCTGCGCCGGGCGGGGGGGGCGGCCAGGCCTCGGGCTTCGACGACGAGGACAGCGAAATCTTCGAGGAGACCGTCACACAGCAGTTGGCCAACATCCACATGGCCCTGGACGAGCTGGCCAAGGACGGCACCAACAAGGAATACATCGACGGCCTGTACCGCTCCCTGGATACTCTGCGCAATTCCACCAGCTACATGGGCTTCGCCGACATCAAGGTCTACGCCGAACGCACGGCGGGCATGGTGGACCAGGCCCGCAAGTCCGGGCTGGACTTCGAGATGATGGTGGACATCCTCCGCCAGGAGTGCTCGATCCTTGAGGACATGCTCAAGAAGACCATCACCACGCTCGTGAAAGCCCCAGCCGCTGCGGAGCCCGAAGCCGCGCCCGCGCCCAAGGCGGAGGAGCCGAAACCGGAAGCCAAGCCCACCTCCCAGGAAGCCCCGAAGCAGGCCCCTCAACCGGCCCCAGCGGCGGCCCCTCAACCGGCCCCCGAAGCCGCCGCTTCCCCCAAGCCCGCGGCCAGTAAATCTCCCGAACCTGCGGCCAAGAAGGCCGAGGAGCCCGCACCCGCGCCCAAAACCGCCCCTGCGAAGGCCGCTGAACCGGCTCCCAAAGCCGCTCCCGCTCCCGCTGCGCAGGCACCGGCCACGCAGGCGCAGGCCCAGGCTCAGGGCGGGGCCAAGGTCTCCTCCACCATCCGCGTGGACCATGAGAAGCTCGACCACCTCATGAACCTCATCGGTGAGCTCATCATCAACCGCAACCGTTACGCCCTGCTGGCCCGCTCCCTTGAGGAGGGCAAGCTGGAAGTGCAGGCCATCGCCCAGCAGCTCACCGAGACCACCTACGCCATGGCGCGCCTCTCCGACGACCTCCAGGACACCATCATGAAGGTGCGCATGGTGCCCGTATCCTCCGTGTTCGCCCGCTTCCCGCGCCTGGTGCGCGACCTTTCCCGCAAGTCGGGCAAGGAGGTGGAGCTCATCATGGAAGGCGAGGAGACTGAGCTGGACAAGTCCGTGGTGGAGGTCATCGGCGACCCGCTGGTGCACCTGATCCGCAACAGCGTGGACCACGGCCTCGAAACCGAGGAGACGCGCCGCGCGGCGGGCAAGTCCCCCGCGGGCAAGGTCTGGCTGCGGGCCTACCACCGGGGCAACTCCGTGGCCATCGAGGTGGAGGACGACGGCAAGGGCATCGACCCGGCCAAGATGCGCGAAGTGGCGGTGCGCAAGAACCTCATCTCCCCCGATGAGGCCAAGAACCTTGACGACCGCGACGCCCTGGAGCTCATCTTCATGCCCGGCTTCTCCTCCGCTGAAACCATCACGGACATCTCCGGGCGCGGCGTGGGCATGGACGTGGTGCGCACCAACATCAAGAACCTCAAGGGCGCGGTGAGCGTCACCAGCGAGATCGGCAAGGGCACCAAGTTCACCATGACCCTGCCGCTGACCCTGGCCATCATCGACGCCTTGATGGTCATGGTGGGCAACCAGACCTACGCCATCCCCCTGGACGCCGTCTCCGAGACCACCAAGATCGAGGTCCGGCGCATGACTGAGGTCAACAAGCGCAAGGCCGTGACCCTGCGCGGGGAAGTGCTGGGCATCATCGAGCTGCGCGAAGTGCTGGAGATCCCCCCCGACGGAGACGACGAGAAGGAGATCGTCTCCATGGTCATCCTCCAGGACAACGACCGCAGGCTCGGCGTCATTGTGGACAGGCTGCTGGAGCGCCAGGAAGTGGTCATCAAGCCCCTGGGTGCCTACCTCTCGGATTTCGACATGCGCGGCCTCTCCGGCGCGACCATCATGGGCGACGGCTCCGTAGTGCTCATCCTTGACCCGCACGAGATCTACCTGATGGCCACCTCGCAGCGCGGGGCCTCCTCCATCTGAGGAAGCACGGATCGAATAAACGAAAAAGCGGCGTTCCCCGGTGGGAGCGCCGCTTTTTATTTGCAGGGAAAGCGAAGGCTGGGCTAGCCCAGGAAGAACCTCAGGTTCACCAGAGCCTGCGCGCTGAGCGCCAGCCAGGAGAGGGCGAACGCCGCCACCAGGTGTACCTTCAGGCGCAGGGCGTTCTGGTTGCGCAGCACCAGCCCCCAGAGGATGGCGGCCAGGGCCAGGGCGCAGATGAACACGGCCTCGCCCCAGAAGAAGACGGGGCGCACGGGCAGATCCCTCACGGAGGGCCACAGCCGCACGGCCGCCGCCGCGACGCAGGCCACGGCCAGGGCCGCGCCGGCCAGTGACCAGCGGCTGCCCATCTTCAGGCCGTAGTTGTAGTAGTCGCGCCCGAAGTCGTCCTTGTCGCGCCGGTGGATCAGATACAGGGTGCCCACGGCTCCGGCCATCACCAGCGACATGCCCAGGGCGGCGGGCAACAGCAGCCAGGCCACCGAATCCAGCGGAGGAATGAATAGGAAGGGGTCTTCCGAAGGCTGCAGGGGGCTCAGCACGTAGTGCCGGAAGAAGCTCACGAACAGGTAGCCCAGGGCCCAGGCCGCCAGCGTGGCGGCCACGCCGATGGCCGAGTGCAGGGGCCTGTTCTCCTTGAGGTTCTGCCACACCGCCCTATAGACCACGGCCAGCCCGGCGCAGACTGCCAGCCCCGCGCACAGGGGCAGCAGGGGCAGGGGCCAGCCCAGCCAGAAAGCGGCGGAGGCGGGGGCGAGCGATTGCAGGGTGAACGCGCCGCCAGCCAAGCCAAGCACGGCGACAAGGCCGCAGAGCAGGCTACTGGTGGAGGTCTGCTGCCCGTACTTGTCGCGGAAGACCTTGACCCGCTTGGGGGGATTGAACAGGAGCACGGCGCTTGTCAGCGGGAGTGCGGCCGCCGCCAGCGCGAAGCACAGGGGGACGCAGACGAGGGCCGTCAAGGCGGCGAAAAGGGTAAGCTCACTCACGCGGGATCATACTCCTTTGGCTTATAGCGCACCGACGCGCGGCGTCTTTTTGCCTCAAAAATCGCTTCCGCGCAATCCGCATATGGAAGGAACGGATACACCTGGGGTTACAGCGGGCAAGGAAGCAGGAACCCGCCGAAAAGACAGCCGGATTGTCCTGCGGCGCTTGCCTTTACGGGGCAGCATCGGTTATCGACGCTGAAACATCGGAGGATCGGAATGCAAAGAGTCCTGGCCGTTACGATGCTGGCGCTCGTCTGCGCCGGGTGCGCCCATAACGGCGGGCGCAAAGCGCAGGAAGCTCCCGCGTCCGCCCGGCTGGGCGAACTGGAAGCCACCATGACCCGCTTCCAGGAGCAGCAGCGCTTGCGCGACGCCGAGCTCGACATGCGCCTGCGCGACATCGCCGACCGGCTCGACCGCCTTTCCTC
>JBKICO010000219.1:0-3042 GCA_046567065.1 Acidobacteriota bacterium | reverse complement strand
ATACAGCGACGTTTCGGCGGCGCAGAGGCCACGCCTGGAGCCGATACAGGTGGAAGGCCTCCGGCGGCCAAAGGAACTTCGTTCCTTTGGAATCCTTTTTTGCTTCGCGTTCAGCGCAGGCCGCCCCGGAAGCGATCCCGGCCGGATGCAAACCGAAGCGGCCCCCCGTGTAGCGAGTACGCGGGGGGCCGGTTTCATTCTTCGTGCGGTCTGTGCGGCGGGTTGCCCGCCGGAGCCTATTCGGAGACGATGCGCTCCTGCGCTTCGGTCAGCAGGAACTCGCCGCGCTCGATCTTGGCCTTGAGCAGCTCGGCGATCTCCAGGGAGAGGGCGTAGCTGGTCAGGGGCACGGTGCGCACGGTCTGCCCGTTGACCTTGATCTCGCCGCTCTTGAGCTCCTCGAAGGTGGGCTGGGCCAGCACGTTGTTGATGCCCGCCTGGTAGTCATGCCCGTAGTCGCGCACGGGCATGGTGATGTCCGCGTCGGAAACGCCCGTGAAGAAGGCCATGTCCTCATCCAGGATGGGGATGGGGATGCCCACACCCACCGAGAGCGAGCAGCCGTAGCCCAGGATGGAGACACCGCGCACCCACTTGGCGTCCATGCCCGCCTTCATGTCGCCCTTGAGCATCAGCGTGCCCGAGGCCGTGAGCGGGATGCCGCGCTCGTTGCGGGCGGGCTTGGGGTTGTGCTGCGTGCCCGCGCCGATGACCCAGCCCGTGCCGCCGCCCAGCCAGATCTTGGTGCCCAGGCCTATCGTGCGCAGATAGGGGTCGTTGAACAGGGGCGAGAGCTGGCCAGCGGTGGCGTAGTTGGCGTTGCGCATGCCGGGCTTGAGCGGGCCCATGTAGGTGTAGGACACGGCGCTGCCCGTGTTCACGGCCACGTTGTAGCTCTGGTAGCAGTTGCGCGGGTTGAGCAGCTGGGCGTATTTGAGGTCCGCCAGAGTGACGGACTTGTCCAGCTCGCGCCTGGGGTAGCAGTCCGTGCCGTAAGCCAGGGCCTTGAGGCGCACGGCCTTGCCGCGCAGCAGATCCTCGATGACGTGGCCGCCGCCGTAGGTGAAGCGCCCGGGGTGGACCTTGTTCAGGGGGTCGTCCGTGCGGGGCTCGGTGCAGCCCAGGTAGGCGTCCACCGCGGCCAGGCCAGCGTAGCAGGGCACGTCGTTGAGCCACACCTGCGAGGCCTTGATCACAGGGGGCTCCTGCCCGAAGTTGAACAGCATGCCCGAGGAGCACATGGGCGAGAAGGTGCCAGTGGTCACCACGTCCACTTCCTTGGCTGCCGCTGTCTTGCCTTTGGAGCGCACCAGGTCCACCATCTCCTCGGCCGTGAGGATGACGGCTTTTCCCTTTTTGATGCGCGCGTTGATCTCAGCTATTGTTTTCGTAGGCTGGGCCATGCCTCTTGCCTCCATTGGAATCGCAAAATAAGTTGGGATCATGTCCAAAATCGCCGCGCTTGGCAATGGCCCCCTGGGCCGCCCCCGCGGGTTGTTGCGGTCCGGCCCGGATTGGACTAGGCCCTAAGCGTCCCGAACGCCGTCTTTCCCGGTACGTCCGTGCTCAAGAACACGTTGCGCAGCCATCTTTCGCAGACAGTCACCGAGGCCGACCTCCAGCGCTGGTACGACCCCCTGGAACTGCTGCACGACAAGAACTCCTCCGAAGTGGTGGTGGAGTTCCCACACGCCTATTTCGCCCAGTGGTTCGACGCGCGCGTCAAGGAACACTTCGAAAAGCAGCTCGGCCTGCTCATGGGCCAGGGCTGCGTGCTGCGCTACCGCAGCGGCACGCAGGACCAGGGGCTCGAAGCCTCCATGCCCAGGCCCCAGCCCGTGAGCGTGGATTTTCCCTTCGGCCACGAGTACACCTTCGAGCAGTTCTTCACCAACCACAAGAACCTGTTCCCCCTGGCCTCGGCCAAGGACATCGCCCGGACCCGAGAGGCAAAGTTCAATCCTCTGGTGATCCAGGGCGAACCCGGCACGGGCAAGACCCACCTCATGCGCTGCATGGCCAACGAGGTGAGCAAGGCCGTTGACAAGAAGCTCGTGTTCGTTGGCGACATGGACGAGCTGGCCGAGCTTTACACCGCTGGCAGCAAAGACCCCGGACAGAGCGTCCGCACCGGCCTGGCCGCCTGCCGGGCCTTCTTCCTGGACGACCTGCACCGCCTGGAGAACTACCCGCTGCTTGCCTCCGAGCTTTTGAGCCTCTTCAACGCCTTCATCAACACCCGCGGCCTCATGGTCTTCACCACGGCCGTGCCCCTTGGGGCCTGTGCCGGGCTGCCCCCCGAGTTGCGCACGCGCTTCGAAAGCGGGCTCATGGTCCAACTCGCCCCGCCCGACCTGGACGTGCGCATGAAATACGTCCAGGACCGCAGCCAGAAGAAGCAGCTGCAGCTGAGCAAGTCCCAGATGCTCACCCTGGCCCAGAGCCACAGGGACTTCCGCAGCCTGCTCGGGGTGCTCAACAAGTTCCAGGCCTTCCGGGAGTTGTTGAAGCGCGACATATCCGACGCCATCTTCGAGAACATCCTGGGACGCTCCAAGACGGCAAAGGCGGCAAAGGCCACGCCCGACTCCATCCTGGGGTTGGTCGCCGAACGCTTCAAGGTGGACAAGCGCGACCTGCTGGGCTCAAGGCGCACCAAGGATCTGGTCCTGGCCAGACAGGTGGCCATGCTGCTCTGCCGGGAAGAACTGGGCCTTTCCTACCCGGCCCTGGGCAAACTCTTCGGCGGGAAGGACCACTCCACGGTGCTCTACGGTGTCAAAAAAATCCATCAATTGCAGAATAATAGCAACGATATGAAAAATCTAGTCAACGCGCTGCGGAAAAGCTGTCAGCAAGTGAACGCCTGAGTCGGCTTCTGACTTCCGAAAACGCTTTCCGGTTCGTTTCCCGCACGGAGAAATTCACTTTTTTAATGTTTAATTCCAGATAGATAATTGTGTTTGGAACAAGCGCGCCCCCTCTACAAAAGCTACTAATTCTTTAAAACCTCCTTGAATCGTAAGAGGTGATTCCTGTTCC
>JBKICO010000218.1:0-3481 GCA_046567065.1 Acidobacteriota bacterium | reverse complement strand
GCCTTGGTGATGCTTTAAGAGAGAGAGATGCCTCCGGCGGCCAGAGAGGGCGCTGCCCTCTCTGGACTCTCCCGCCAAAGGAACTTCGTTCCTTTGGAATCCATCATAGCTTCGCGCTGGGATCGGCAGCAAGCCGGACACCGGGGACACCGGCTCAGGACGCAAAGCGGAAAGGGAGTGCAGAGGGCCGAAGGCCCTTTGCCCGCCGGAGGCGCCTCCGGCCCAAAGTTCGATACTTGAGACAACCAAACGGGAGACCGACATGCTTCAGGCCGTGAACGTATCCAAATCCTACGGCGACACCCTCGTGCTGGACAACGTGTCCGTGCAGGTGGGCAAGGGCGAGTTCGTGTGCGTGGTGGGCCGCTCGGGCTCGGGCAAGTCCTCGCTGCTCAACGTCCTCTCCACCCTGACCCGCCCGGACTCGGGCCACGTGCTCTACCAGGGCGAGAACGTCACGGCCATGGGCGAGGGCCGCATCAACCGGCTGCGCCACAAGGACTTCTCCATCATCTTCCAGTTGCACCACCTGCTGCCTTACCTCACGGCGCTGGAGAACGTGATGGTGCCCTTCATGAACACCCTGCGCCCCGTCGGGCAGGACATCCGCGCCAAGGCCGCCGAGTGCCTGGAGCGCGTGGGGCTTGGCGACAAGGGCGGCCGACTGCCCGGCAACCTCTCCGGCGGCGAACAGCAGCGCGTGGCCATCGCCCGCGCCCTGGTCAAAAGCCCGGAGGTGCTCTTCGCGGACGAGCCCACCGGCAGCCTGGACAAGCGCAACGGCGACGGCATCGTGGAACTGCTGCGCGACCTGCACGGGGAGGGCGTCTCCCTGGTGATGGTCACGCACGACATGGGCTACGCCAGGCTGGCGCAGCGCACGGTGGTCATGGAGGACGGGCGCGTGGTGGACGGCGAGGAAGTGGAGTGCGCGGCCACGCCCGGGAGCGTTTCCACGGGCGAGGTCATCGCCCGCGCTTAAACGTTGGCGGCCTGCGGAGGCGGACACACACGAAAATCCCCCCGGCGGGGCGCGCCCCGCCGGGGATTTCTTTTGCCTGCGGAGGCGGCGTCCGGCTCAGGCCGGGCGGGGGGCCGGACGAAGCAAACGCAAAAAGGCCGGTCCAGTTCGTGCTGGACCGGCCGCTGTTTTGCGGTAGAATGGTCTTGGAGGCGCGGCCTACTCGGCGGCAGCCTGACGCACCACGGGCTTGACCACCGCGCCGGAGCGCAGGCAACGGGTGCACACGGTCATGGTGCAGACCTCGCCGCTGGGCTTCTGGGCGCGCACCTGGCGCAGGTTGGGGATGAACCGGCGCTTGGTCTTGTTGTTGGCGTGGGAGACGTTGTTGCCAGTCTGGGGACGCTTGCCGCAATTTTCGCAAACCTTGGACATATCGCACCTCCGCGGGGCCGGGCCCCTGGAATATGAATTCCCGTTCAAAGGGAAGAGATGCTTACACGCACTTTTTTGCACTGGCAAGCTTTTTGTTGACAGAAGGCGAAGGCGCGATTACTCACCCTTGTTTCCCGGAGGAAGCATGGCCGAACACTGGCTGGACATAACGGATCTCCCGGCCGAAGGGCGCGAGTTCTCCTTTGAAGAGAAGGAGTTCTGGGCCGACAAATGGGCCGAGTTCCAGATGGGCTACGTGGCCCTCACCCCCATGAGCGCCACCTTCACCGTGCAGCCGCAGCAACGCGGCGCATTGGTGCGGGGCCGCCTCACGGGAGAGGTGTCCACCCCCTGCGACCGCTGCCTCAAGGATGTCTCCGTGGGCATCGACCAGCCCTTCGACGTGTTCGAACAGCTGGAGTCGTCCGACGAGGAATCCGTGGAGCCCGGCCTGCTGCGCGAGCACAAGGGCAGGCTTGAGCTTGACGCGGGGGCGATGCTCTGGGAAGAGTTCGTGTTGGCGCTGCCCACGAAGCCCCTGTGCTCCGAGGACTGCAAGGGCCTCTGCCCCACCTGCGGCAAGGACCTCAACGAGGGTCCCTGCGGCTGCGCCAAGTCAGAAGGCGATGAGCGCATGGCCGCCCTGCGCGGGCTGACCATCGCCAAGAAAGATTGATAAACCGACCGATCATAGAGGTTAACGGAAATGGCCGTCCCCAAGAAAAAAGTCTCCAAGTCCCGCAAGGGCATGCGCCGCTCCCACGACGCGCTGACCGCCCCCAACGTCATCCTGTGCTCCTGTGGCGCGCCGACCCTGCCTCACCGGGTCTGCCCGACCTGCGGCACCTACAAGGGCCGCCAGGTGCTCAAGCAGGATGAACCCCAGTCCTAACCGGCCCCGCATCGCCGTGGACGCTATGGGGGGCGATTTCGGCCCCCATGTCGTCGTTCCCGGCGCTGTCCAGATGGCCAAGGCCAAGCAGTACGACCTGCTGCTGGTCGGCGACGAGGCCCGCGTAACCGCCGAGCTGAACAAGCACGACGCTCGGGGTCTCGAGGTGCGCGTTGTGCACGCCTCGCAGGTCGCCGAGATGCACGACAAGCCCTCCGAGGCCCTGCGCCGCAAGAAGGACTCGTCCATCCAGGTCTGCTGCAACCTCGTGCGCGCCGGCGAGGCCGACGGGCTCATCAGCGCCGGCAACACCGGCGTGGTGCTGGCCTGCAGCCTGTTCACGCTGGGCCGCCTCGAAGGCGTGGACCGCCCGGCCCTGGCCACCATCCTGCCTACGGAGCGCACGCCCTGCGTGCTCACGGACGCTGGCGCCAACGTTGACTGCAAGCCCTTGAACCTCCTGCAGTTCGCCATCATGGCCGACGTGATGGCCCGCACCCTGCTGCGCTACCCGGACCCCAAGGTCGCCCTGCTCTCCAACGGAGAGGAAGAAGGCAAGGGCAACCAACTGGTCAAGGAGGCCTTCGAGCTGCTCAAGCAGTCCTCGCTGTCCTTCGTGGGCAACGTGGAGGGGCGCGACCTCTTCTCCGGCGACGTGGACGTGGTCATCTGCGACGGGTTCGTGGGCAACGTGGTCATCAAGCAGGCCGAGGGCCTGGCCTCCTCCCTTGGGCGGCTGCTCAAGGGCGAGCTGCGCCGGGGCTTCTTCGCCAAGATCGGCACCACGCTGGCCCTCTCGGCGCTCAAGCGCTTCTCGCGCCTGATGGACTACGCCGAATACGGCGGCGCGCCGCTTCTGGGCCTCAAGGGCATCGTCATCGTCAGCCATGGCGCCTCCAACGTGAAGGCCATCGGCAACGCCGTGGACATGGCCGGGGTGCTCATCCGCCGCGACGCCACCCGTCTCATGCGCGAAGGCCTGGCCGCCAACAAGGATTTCGCCCACTTCGTGAAACGACCGGCCAACGCCGAGTAACATAGAAGACTTCCCCACATGCACGGACGATTCACCATCGAAGGCTTCGGCCGCCACGTTCCCGAACGGGTGCTCACCAACGCGGACCTCGAATCCATGGTGGAGACCAGCGACGACTGGATCACCACCCGCACCGGCATCAAGACCCGCCATATCG
>JBKICO010000217.1:0-3848 GCA_046567065.1 Acidobacteriota bacterium | reverse complement strand
CGGGTTCCCCCGCACGCCGCGCAATTCATTTCCCAACATGCCGGAACTAGTCTACGGGGTATTCTGCAGGGCCAGGTACAGGGCCTGGCTACCGTTCGATCCGAGGCCCATGCCCTTGATGGAGTAGTCAATGATGAGGCCCGAGGCGTAGTCCTCCTTGAGGATGTGCGGCTAGAGGATGTTGAGCGCAGGGTCATCAATGCAAACCAGACACGGCATGTACCTCATCTCTCACAGCGCCCGGAAATGCGGCGCGGCGCGCTACGGCTTCACGGACGAGCAGCGCTTCTGGTGAAATTCTCTTCCAGGTGGGCAAGAAAGGCGGTCATCACTTCCACGGCGCTTGCCTTGGGGCGCGGGAAGCTCTCCAGGAACCCAGTGACAAGCAGGACGGCGGGGATCGGCACGGCCAGCGTCGGCTTTGCCGCCGCGCCGTTGAACGAGGCAAGCGCGCTTCCCAGATCGTAGGCCAGAGGGACCTTCTTGATCAGGTTGTCCGGCTTGAAGATGTGCGCACAGCATTCGCCAGGCGAGCTGACCATGTATTGACGGCAGACCAAAGGCCGGAAATCATATACCGAGCAGGACCCGCCCACAAGAAACGGGCACGCCAGCTTGAGCTCCCAATACTTCCTCTGCACCTCCACCAGGCGTTTTGAATCCGTGAAGCAATTCGCGTGGGAGTCGATCATTTCCGCCAGCAGGCCGTTCTTCTCGAGAACGTGAAGCATCGACCGCAACGCGGCTTTCACCCGCGCCCGCTCTTCCGGCTCCATCAAGGACACGATGTGGGCGAGCAGCAACGCCTCGTGGTCGGACATCACGATCAGCTGGTGACAGCAGGAGACACACCCCCTCTCGCATGACGCGCGCGAGCCTTTTGCGCCGGCGGCCGCCAGTGCGTGAGCGATCAACTCATTGGAGAGCGAAAATACCTCCGGCAGGATGTCCACCAGGGCCACTTCCCCTTCCGGAGGATAAAATTCGCACGCAACGGATATCCCCGAATCGAAATCGATCTGAAGGTTCTTCCCGGAAGTGGCGTCACTTATGCAGATGTCCATGCCTTCTCCACGATGAGTATGCTCGCACGCTGGAACGGGAGTCCCCCGTGAACGCAGGGCGCGCTGGCGGCCTGCCCAGGAATCACCGCCGTTCCTGATGGTGGCTTGCTCACCAGCCTGACTCGCCGGCAACCTACCAAGCCCGGGGGGGCCGATCAAGCGGCCCTCCGCCCGGAACGGGGTCCGCCTCCAAGTGGTGATCCCCCGCCGAAAAAAACGCGGCGCGCGGATTCCCCCGCGCGCCGCGCCGTTCGCTTCACTCCTGGCCGGGGCTAGCTCTCGGCGACCTTCAGCAGGGCCAGGTACAGGGCCTGGGTGCCGTTGGGCCCGAAGCCCATGGCCTGGGCCTCGCGGTAGATCTCCTCCACGAGCATCAGGCCCTTGAGCTTGAAGCCCATGCGCTTGGATTCCTCCAGCACGATGCCCATGTCCTTGATGAAGTGGTCGATGATGAAGCCCGGGGCGTAGTCCTCCTTGAGGATGCGCGGCCAGAGGTTGTTCAGCGCCGGGCACGCCGCCGCGCCCGTGGCGATGGACTCCAGCACCCGGGAGGGCTCCAGCCCCGCGCGCACCGCGTAGAGCAGGCTCTCGCACACGCCGATCATGTGCCCGGCGATGACGATCTGGTTGCACATCTTGGCGTGCTGCCCGCTGCCCGCCGGACCCTGGAGCACAATGGTCTTGCCCATGGCCTCGAAAAGGGGGCGCACCGCGCCGAACACCTGCTCGTCTCCGCCCACCATGATGGAGAGCGCGGCGTTGCGCGCGCCCACGTCGCCGCCGGAGACCGGGGCGTCCAGGGCGTACATCCCGGCGTCAGCGGCCTTGTCCGCTATTTCCACTGCCAGGCTTGGGCTGTTGGTGGTCATGTCCACCAGGACGGCCCCGGTTCCGGCCCCGGCGAACACGCCGTCGGCGCCGAAGTAGACCTCGCGCACGTCCTTGGGGAAGCCCACAATGGTGAACACCACGTCGGAAGCCTGGGCCACGTCCCTGGGTGTGGCGGCCCAGTTCGCCCCTTTGGCCAGCAGGGGCTCCGCCTTGAGTCTGCTGCGGTTGTAGACGGTGAGGGAGTACCCTGCGTCCATCAGGTGGCCGCACATGGAACTGCCCATGATTCCGGTGCCGATCCAGCCGATGCGTGTGACGGATGGGTCCGCTGGGCGCAGGTTTGCCGCGTTGGTCATGGCTGATCCTCTCTTCGCTGTGTTGAGGGCTTCACTGCCCGTTCCCGAGCATATCCGACACCCTGGAAAAACGCCACGGACCGGATCGCTCCCTTCGCGTGGCGAGCTTTCCGCTGGGCCATTTGGTCACGAATGGCTAAAAAAAGCCACACATTGCGACATATTCCTTGAGCCTGAACATGGTAATGAATTATGTCACAAAAACATCCGCCATCAGTCCAGGCCGCACGCCGCCATGCGCCAACGAACCGGGAACAGATGGCCACACCCGGAGGAGTTCATGCAGTTTTCTGTTCGTTCGAAAATGATGTTCGGTTTCGGGCTAGTGCTCGCCGCCATGGCGGCGGGGGCGCTCATCATGGCCTTATCGCTGGGCTCCGTGCGCGAGAGGGCGGCCCAGGTCCGCTCCGAGAGCCTGCCTTTCGCCGCCAGGGCCGCCACCATGAAGCTCATGGCGGTGGAGGTGCAGCAATACCTCACCGACGTGTCCGCCACCGGCGAGAACGACGGCCTGGCGGACGCCGAGAAGTCCGCCCTCAAGTTCCGCGAGTCCCTTGGCGAGTTCAAGGTCATGTTCGCCCGCGAGAAGGACTCCAAAATGCTCGCCGAGGCCGAGGCCATCGGCAGGCTCTTCGAGGAGATGTACGCCCTGGGCAAGCGCATGGCCGAAGTCTACGTGAAGGATGGGCGCGAGGCGGGCAACAAGCTCATGGAGGATTTCGACGCCAAGACCGACGCGCTTGCCGGGCGGATCGACCCCCTGCAGGAGGGACAGTACAAGGAGGCCGACGAGCAGGTGGAGGCCGTGGTCGCGGACATCACGGGCGACCTCAAGCTGCAGCTCGGGCTGCTCGCTGTCTCCCTGTGCATCGGGCTCGCGGCGGCGGCGTGGGTTTCCCGCAGCATCCTGAACCAGTTGGGCGCCGAACCGGCGGTGGTGGCCGAGCTGGCCGCCTCCATCGCCAAGGGCGAGCTTTCCCAGGTGCTCAAGGCCTGCACCGGCAAGGAGAGGGGCGTCCATTCCGCCATGCTGGACATGGCCTGCAAGCTCCAGGCTGCCTTCGAGGAGGCGCACAGCGAAAAGGCCGAAGCCCTGGCCAAATCCCAGGAGGCCGAACTGGCCCGCCAGGAAGCCCTGGAGGCCCGGGCCATGGCCGAGCGCTCCCGCCTGGACGGCCTGCGCGAGGCCGCCGAGCGGCTGGACAGCTTCGCCGGGGAGATGGCGAACCTGGGCCAGGCCCTGGGCTCCCGCGTGGAGCAGGTTGTGGACGGCACCCGCGAGCAGAGCCAGCGCACCATGGAGACCGCCACCGCCATGGAGGAGATGGCCGCCACCGTGCTGGAGGTGGCGGGCACTGCGGCCAAGGCGGCCGAATTTTCCGGCGAGGCCGGCAAGCAGGCCCGCAAGGGGCTTGAGGCCGTGCAGGAGGTGGTTGCCGCCACGGACGAGGTGCGCAGCCGCTCGGTGGCCATGAAATCCAGCTTGGACAGCCTGGGCACCCACGCCGAGGGCATCGACCGCATCCTGACCGTGATCTCCGACATCGCGGACCAGACCAACCTGCTGGCCCTCAACGCCGCCATCGAGGCCGCCCGC
>JBKICO010000216.1:0-4269 GCA_046567065.1 Acidobacteriota bacterium | reverse complement strand
TTTCGCAGCGGGCCACGGCCTGCGGGCGGGGCAACGCCGTGCTGGACAAGCTCAAGGACCCCTACCGCGTGCTCACCCCGCTCAAGCGCGTGGGGCCGCGCGGCTCCGGCAGGTGGGAGCCCATCAGCCTGGAGCGGCTGGTGGAGGAAATCTCCGCCGGAGGCGACCTCTTCGGCGAAGGCCGCGTGGAAGGCCTGGCCGCCCTGCTGGACGGCAAGCCCATCAGCCCGGCCTCCCCGGAGCTGGGCACCCGGGCCAACCAACTGGCCTGCATCTTCGGCTACGCCAACGGGCGCATGCAGTTCTTCCAGCGCTTTGCCGCCGGGGCCTTCGGCACCATCAACATCGCCAACCACCAGGGCAACTGCGGGCTGACCATGCGCGCGGGCTACGCGGCCATGCTGGGCGACTTCCAGGAATACCCGCACCTCAAGCCCGACTACGCCAACTGCACCTTCTACCTCTCCATCGGCTCGGCCCCGGCCAACGCGGGCAACCCCTTCATGTACCAGGCCGCGCACGCGGCCCGCGCACGCGCCGAGGGCGGCCCCAGGCTGGTGGTGGTGGACCCGGTGCTCACCAACTCCGACAACGCCTGCTGCGGCTCCAAGACCGAGTGGGTGCCCGTGCGCCCCGGCACGGACGGCGCGCTGGTCATGGGCATGATCCGCCGCATCCTGGAGACGCGCGGCTACCAGGCCGGGCATCTGGCCTGCGCCGGGCCGCTGGCCGCCAAGAACGCGGGCGAGGCCGCCTGGACCAACGCCGCGCACCTGGTGGTGGCCGACCCCGCCGCCAAGGATTTCGGGCAGTTCCTGCGCGCCCGTGAAATCAATCCCGAAGCTGCCGAGAACGCCCTGCTGGCCCGCGACGTGGCCACGGGCGACCTCGTGGCCCACGACCAGGCCCAGGGGCCGTGCTCCATCTTCTTCAGCGGCTCCGTGACCACCCCGGCCCGCACCGTGGCCGTGAAGACCGCGCTGCAACTTCTGCTGGAGGAGGCCCAGTCCAAGACGCTGGCCGAATACTCCCGGGCCTGCGGCGTGCCCCAGGCGGACATCGTGCGCCTGGCCGACGAGTTCGCCTCCAACGGGCGCACCGCCGTGGCCGACTGCCACGGCGGCACCATGCACGCGGGCGGGTTCTACACAGCCTACGCCGTGGCCCTGCTCAACGCCCTGGCGGGCAACCTGAACCGCAAGGGCGGCACGGGCATCGGCGGCGGCAAGTTCAAGGACTTCGGCCCCGGCCCGCGCTACAACCTGGCCGACTTCCCGGGCAAGGCCAAGCCGGGCGGGGTGCGCCTCTCCCGCCAGGGCTTCCCCTACGAGAAGACCAGCGAGTTCAAGCGGCTGGTGGAATCAGGGGCCAAGCCCTACCCGGCCAAGGCCCCCTGGTACCCGTTCTCCAACTCCGTACAGTCGGAGTACCTGCCCTCGGCGCTGAGCGCCTACCCCTACCCGCTCAAGGCCATGCTCTTCTGGGCCAGCAACCCGGTCTACGGGCAGGCCGGGCTGATGAACACCAGCGCCGAGCAGCTCAAGGACCCCAAGCGCATCCCGCTGATGATCTGCGTGGACGCCTTCATGACCGAGACCGCCGCCCTGTGCGACTACGTGCTGCCGGACGTGGCCCTCTACGAGGGTTTCGGCTGCGCCACGCCCTGGGCCGGGCCGCTCTCCAAGGTCTCCAGCGTAGCCTGGCCCTGCGTGGATTCCCCCGTGGCCCGCACCCCGGCGGGCGACCCCGTGTGCATGGAGAGCTTCCTGATTGCCCTGTCGAAGCGCCTGGGCCTGCCCGGCTTCGGCCCCGAGGCCATCACCGACGCCCAGGGCGGCAAGCACCCCCTGGAGCGCCCGGAGGACTGGTACCACCGCGCCGTGGCCAACATGGCCTTCGACGCCAAACCCGTGGCCGACGCCACGGAAGAAGACATGCGGGCCAGCGGCGTGTTCCGCCTGGCCGAGAGCCTGGCCCGCGTGCTCACCCCGGAGGAGGCGGCCAAGGCCGCGACCGTATACTGCCGGGGCGGGCGCTTCGAGCCCGTGGAGAAGGGCTGGCAGGGCGAACTGCTGGCCTCCAGGTGGGAGAAGCCCGTGCAGATCTGGAACGAGAACGTGGCCCGCGCCGTGAACTCCATGACCGGCAAGCGCCTCAAGGGCACGGCCGCCTGGATCGAGCCCGCCTTCTGCGAGGGCACCCCGGTGCGCTCCGTGTACCCCGAGGAGAAGTGGCCCTTCTCCATCGTCTCCACCAAATCGCAGCTCATGGCCGCCGGGGCCGTGGGCTCCAAGCGGCTGCACGCCATCCGCCCCGAGAGCGAAGTGGCCGTGAACGAGGCCGACGCCGCCCGCCTGGGCCTGCGCACAGGCGACAAGGTGCGCCTGGAGACCCCGGACGGCTCCGTGGAGGCGCGCGTCACAGTACGCCGGGGCGTGATGGAGGGCGTGGTGGCCGTGGAGCACGGCTACGGGCACTGGGCGCTGGGCGCCAAGGAGATGCGTTTCGGGGACAAGGCCCTGCCCGCCAGCCCCCTGCGCGGCGCGGGCGCGGCCTCCAACCTGCTGGGCCTCAAGGACCCCTTCCGCAAGGGGTTCTCCACCCTGGGCGACATGGCCGTGGGGGCCAACGCCCGCAACGCCCTGCCCGCGCGCATCGTGAAGCTGTAGGGGCCGAGGTTCGGAATGGAGGCACTCGCCGGGCTGGCCCGGCTGTTCGACGCGGGCGCGGCCCTGCTGCTCAGGCGGCCGGATCAGGCACTGCTGGAGGCCGCCGCCGCCATCCTGCCCTGCCATGCCGCGCCCATGCTGGAGGCGGACGCCTTGCCCCTGGCCCTCGAGGACTGGAGCGACCTGTTCTTCTCGCCGCGCTCCGGGCGCTACCTGCCGCCCCTGGAGTCCGTGTTCCGGGAAGGCCGGCTTGGTGGCGAAGCCGCGCAGGAGGCAGCCCGCGCCTACGCCGGGGCCGGGTTCGAGCCCGCCCGGCTGGACATGGACCCGCTCTGGCGGGCCATCCCCCACGCGGACCATCTGGGCTTCGAGCTGGCCTTCGTCAGCGCCCTGCTGCGCTGCGCCGCCGAGGATTCAGCGGGCGGGGCCGCACTTCTTGCCACGGCCCGGACCTTCCACGCCGCGCGCGTCGCCCCCTGGGTGGGCGCTTACGGCCACAAGCTGGCCGATGCGGCCCGCTCCCCCCTGTACAGGGCCGCCGGAGCCCTGCTGGCGAAGCTCGCCGCGCCGCTGGCAGCCTGTTGAAAAGTCCCCGCTGGCCGCATCGCCGCAAAAAAATCAAACCCTCGCGCAGGACAACTATCCTTCAGCCTTGATTTTTTCCTGCGCCCAGCCCGCGTGTTCCCGAACAGGCCGCGACAATCGCCCTTCCCGGCGGGGAGCTACACCGCGTCGGCCACGCCGTTCCTGAGCACGCCCACGCCCTCCACCTCCACCTCGCAGACGTCGCCGGGGGCCATGAACACCTTGGGGTCGCGCGCGAAGCCGATGCCCGCCGGGGTGCCGGTGACGATCACGTCGCCCGGCTCCAGGGTGGCAACCTCGCTGATGATGGAGACAAGGGAGGCCACGTCGAACATCATGTCGTCGATGGAGGCCTTCTGCATCACTGTGCCGTTAAGCCGGGTCTGGATGCCCAGGCCCGCGCAGCCCGGCGGCAGCTCCTCTGGCGTGACCAGCCAGGGGCCGAACGGGCCGGTGCCGTCGAAGTTCTTGCCCACGGTCCACTGCGGGGTGCGGAACTGGTAGTCCCTGATGGAGGCGTCGTTGAACAGCGAATACCCGGCCACGTGCTCCAGGGCCTCGCCCTTGGGGATGTTGTGCCCCTTGCGCCCGATCACCACGGCCAGCTCGCCCTCGTAGTCCAGCTGGGTGGAGACGGCCGGGCGCACGATGGGCTCGCCGTGGCCCACCAGCGTGGTGGTGAAGCGCAGGAACAGGGTGGGATAATCCGGCACGTCGTAGCCGGTCTCCTTGGAGTGGTCGCGGTAGTTGAGGCCCACGCAGACGATTTTGCCGGGCCGCTGGATGGGCGGCAGCCAGCGCACACTCTCCGGGTTCAGGGCCGGAGCCTTCTGAAGCAGCGCGCCCACGGCCTTCAAGTCCGCCCCGGCGGCCAGCAGACCCTCCAGGCTCCCGGGGTAGCCCGGCTCCCCCTCGAAGAGCGCCCGCATCTCCCCGCCTTTGCACAGTGCCAGGCCCGGGCGGCCCTCCCGGCTGATCATGGCCAGACGCATGACATATCCTCCTTGCGGCTCCG
>JBKICO010000215.1:0-4412 GCA_046567065.1 Acidobacteriota bacterium | reverse complement strand
CGATATCCCGTTGTTAATTGTGCCACGAATGAACGTTGCATGGTGAACTATGATAAAGTGTGGCCAGTATTTTATCCATATCGGCATTTCAGTGTCACCTTCCGCTGCGTCATCTCGGCCTTGCTCGTATTTTATTGCAGTTGCTTTTCCAATTATTAGTATGTCGTTGTTGTCTTTGACAAGTGTTGCGATGTACATCGTGTCCCCATCTTTAACTTGTCTAGGCCGTTTATTCTGGGGGTATGCACAAATACTGTGACTATATGATGATGCAATTTCGTCAAGTATCGACGTGGCCCGTTCTTTCCTGTCGCTGCTTTGTCCGAAGAATTTGATGAACGCTTGTTGTGAATCCTGAACGATGCTGTTTTCAGAAATGGACGTGTTGGAGATTTCGATTTCTTCACCTTCGTCATTAAGCCCAAGTTTGTTCGTTGAAAAAGTGCCTTTATTGCGTGCTTTGTTTAAAGTTTCTTCCCAGATGTTAATTCTATCAATTGTCAAATTGTCGCTCGTTCGGTTCCAAATGGAATTAAAGTAATCAGTGCATAATTTAATGTGGTGCATATCTCCTGTGAGTACTCCAACCTCGTAATTCCGCGATATTCCCGCCTCAGTAAGATTTGTTGAAGTAATAAATGCATTTCTATTTCCAATGATGTACATTTTTGCATGGAGATTCTTTACCCCGCGTATTTGTGCTCCATTGGCAACAAGAAGCCGTAGGGCTTCAATGTCACTTACTGAGTCGTAAAAATTAGCCAAATTGTACCGGGTTATGACCTTTAGTGAGGAAGGAAGGCCATGTTTCAAAAGCCGAGCCGCGCTTTTCTTTTGGATAAAAGGGCATACGATTTGGATTTTCGAATGGTCGACGATGAGAGCTTGATCAAGTTCCATTCCCCAGTCATGGGCAATTAGTCTAAATGTCATGTTGGTTATACCGTAATAGGCTGTTTGAGGTTCGGTTGATTTTTTTATCAGTGACATGAATTTTGGAATATGTCTACATCTAGCTTTCGAATTTTTTGTCTGGTGGCTGGTTTGTGTCTGTCTCGTCAGGCAGGCGCCATAGGTCATTAACGTTGCGTGTGTTATAGTAAATAATATATTCTGGTTACGGGTTGGGGCGGTTTCAGGTGCTTTCAATATATGACCAGCTGGACAACCCGCCCGAATGGGCTATGATGTCCCCATGATCCAACATCCCGGGGGTTCCATGTCCGATTTCCTGAAGAACGACGACAACGTCCTTCTGGCCACCGCCGAGGCCATCGTCCAGGAGCGCCGCAAACTCGGGCTGGAGGGCCTGGTGGGCGGCCTGGAGGCCGTGGTCATCTCCACCGAGCAGGACCACTTTCAGCCCGCCGTCCTGCAACTGCTCTCCACCACGGGGCACCAGCTCAAATACGCCTTCACCGACGGCGACCGCGACGTGGCCGTGCTCGCCCTGGAAGGCTCAGCCGACCTCATCGTGCAGACCCGCACCAGCGGCGAGAACCCCTTCCTTGAGGCCAACCGCGGGGCCAAGACCGCCGCCATGCCCAACACCCGGCTGGAGACCTTCGTCTTCAAGTGCCCGGACGTGCGGGAATATGCGCGAATCCAGCGCGAACGCGGGGTGTTCTTCCTGAAGGACCACGTGTTCGACAATTCCCGTTACCGCTACGCCCAGACCATGCCTTCACGCTTCACCGGCAACGCCGTGGGCCTTGTGGAGTGGAAAACCAGGGAATCCGACTACCTCACGGACGGCTGCAAGCCTTTGGCCTTGCCAGTGGCCAAACCGGCCAAACCCTACCTGGCCAACATCGGCGAGCTCGACCACGTGGCCACCCGCGTGCGCGCCGAGGAGCGCGACGCCGCCATCCTGGAGTTCATGCAGCTCACGGGCTACAATTTCGCCTTCTCGGTCTATGTGGAGCAGCTCAACTCCATCACCAACGTGGCCCGGCTCACTCCGGAAGACTACGCCCAGGTGTTCACCTCGGGCATCGAGCCCTTCAAGACCGTGGAAACCTCCGGCCCCACGGAGCTGTTCATCCACAACTACGGTCCACGCAGCCACCACATGGCCTTCAACACCGCCAACATCGAAAGCACTGTGGAGGCCCTGCACGCCGACGGGCTGGGCTTCCTCTCCGAGCTGGTGGGCTCCAGGGAAGAGGGCCTCAAGCAGATCTTCAGCAAGATGAGCCCGCACACCCTGCTGGTGAACGAATACATCCAGCGCTACGACGGGTTCGACGGGTTCTTCACCAGATCCAACGTGACATTGCTTACCGAATCCACAAGAAATCAGTAACCAAGGAGGTATGGTGTGGCGATTTGCAGGACGATCCTACTGACGGCGATGGTCGCCGCGGCCGCCCTGTTCGCATGCGGCGCGGCCCAGGCCCAGGATAAAACCACCTTCCCGGTCATCACGGGTGAAAACTGGGTCAACGCCACCGAGGGCGAGCGCCTGGCCTTCATCGCCGGCCTCACGACCATGGTGGAGCTGGAAAAGGAAGTCCAGGGCGAGACTCTGCCCCCCGTGCAGAAGAGCCTCATCCCCAGTTGGGTGCGCGGCCTCTCCCGCTACACCCTCAAGGAGATCGTCGCAGCCATGGACAAGGTCTTCGCCGCCAAGCCGGACCTCAAGTCCAAGCCGGTGGTCGAGGTCCTGTGGTACGAAGTGGCCATCCCTGAGACTCCAGCCAAATAATGGGTGAAACCATGAGCAGAACTCTTACCACTGGTGTCCTTGTCTTATCGTTGTTGTTGGGGGCCGGGTGCACCAACATGACCAAAACGCAACAGGGCGCGCTGAGCGGCGGCGTCATCGGCGCGGGCGCGGGCGCGGGCATCGCGGCCATCTCCGGCGGCTATGTGGGCGTCGGCGCGGCCGTGGGCGGTGCGCTCGGCGCGGTGGCGGGCGGCCTCTACGGCCACGAGCAGGAAAAGAAGGCCGCGCCCAGCCCCAGCAAGAAGAAAAAGAAGACCCCGCCTCCTCCGGCCGAGACCTATTGATCGCACGGCCTGGCAGGCGATCCCGGCCCCTTGCCTTTGCCCCACGGCGGACGCGCCCCGCGCCTCGCCCAGGGGCGGAGGCTTTCGGGGCCTGATGCAAAAGAAAGCCCCCGCGCATCACCGATGCGCGGGGGCTTTGTCGCTTTGTGGGCGGGTTTGCGGAGGCGCGCCGCTGGCTCCGGGGAGGAGGGCGGCTGGCGCCGCAGGCTCCAGGGCCGGGGATGACGGCCAGCGCCGCTGGACCCGGGGCCGGGGAGGGCGGCTAGCGCCGCTCGGCGAAATCCTTCTCCAGGTAGTTCATGATGGCCTCGGCCGGTTGCGGCCTGGAGAACAGGAACCCCTGGGCCATTTGGCAGCCCAGCGTCCTGATGACGGCGAGTTGGGCTTCGGTCTCAACGCCTTCGGCGATGAGGCCCAGGCCCAGGTTGCGCCCCAGGCCCACGATGGCCCGCACTATTTCCGCGTGGCCGCCGGTGGCGTCGATCTCCCGGATGAAGGAACGGTCGATCTTGAGCATGTCGATGGGGAAGCGGTGCAGGTAGGAAAGCGAGGAGTAACCCGTGCCGAAGTCGTCCACGAAGAGGCGCAGGCCCAGGGCTTTGAGCTCCTCCAGGCGTTCGATGGCGGCCTCGCCGCGGTCCATGATGACGCTCTCGGTGATCTCCAGCTCCAGGCTGCCCGGAGCGATCTCCGCGGTATGGAGCAGGCCCGCCAGCCTCTGCCCCAGGTCGGTCTGGGAGAACTGCTTGGCCGAGATGTTGACGGTCATGGAGAGGGGGGTGGGCAGCGGGAAGCGCTTCTGGAACATGGCCAGCTTGCGGCAGGCTTCCTCGATCACCCACCAGCCCAGCGGGACGATGAGCCCGTTCTCCTCGGCAAGGGGGATGAACTCCAACGGGGGAATGAAGCCCCTCTCGGGGTGCTTCCAGCGCAGCAGGGCCTCAAGGCTCACTGTCGCGCCGGTGTTCACGTCCACTATGGGCTGGTAGTGCAGCTCGAACTCGTTCTTGGCCAGGGCCCTGCGGAACTCGTTCTCCATGGTGAGCAGGCGGATGGTCTGCTCGTGCAGGGCGTTGTCGAACACTTCGTAGCGCGACTTGCCCATGCTCTTGGCGCGGTACATGGTCAGGTCCGCGTCGCGCAGCACCTCCTCGGCGGTGCCGCAGTAGCCCGTGCAGCAGATGATGCCGATGGAGACGGTGCTGTAGATCTCCTGCCCGTCGATGTTGAAGGGCGCGCTCAGCTCCTCCAGGATGCGCTCGGCCACCAGCGTGGCCCCGGACAGGCTGCGCACCTGCTCGGAGATGACGGCGAATTCGTCGCCGCCCATGCGGGCCAGGGTGTCGGCCTCGCGGGTGACGGTCTTCAGGCGTTCGGCCAGCTTGATCAGGAACTGGTCG
>JBKICO010000214.1:0-4576 GCA_046567065.1 Acidobacteriota bacterium | reverse complement strand
GCATCGCCAGGCCAAAATAATGGTCAGGGACTTTCTTAGGCGACGTGGCCTGACAGCAGAAATTGAATGGATAGTAGATTGCTTGCCAGGTGATAGGCGTGCCGATGTAATGGTATGGAGCGCACGCGGGAATATGTTTGCCATTGAAATTCAGCAGTCATCAATTAGCATTGACGATATTGAAGCAAGGACAAAAAGCTATTTTAGGGCAGGCATCAGGGTTCTTTGGCTAGTTCTTGTCGACAACAAACGACTTGAAGACGCTGAGGCGCTAGCAGACGGCAAGAGGAGGCGGATTGAACGTTACCCAGCCAGCCATTGGGAACGCTGGATTCATGGCTTCAATTACGGCCATATCTGGCTTCTAAATGTTGATGGATGGCATTTGTTAAAAGGTAATCTTGAAGAGCATGAGTTGTATGTTGAAAGCTCCTCTTGGTTTGCTGATGGAGAGGAACACTCTGCTGGAGGCTACTTCAGGTCGTCAAAAAGATTTAGGGAGTTGACGATTGAAGAGCCGCTGAAGTTAGATAATGCCTTGATAGACACTTTTCATCGCAAACAACATCTAATTTGGAAGTATTTCTACCCGGAAGGGAAGGCCGCCACGTTTGTCCCAAGAAGTCCGCTGCAAGGGGATGTTGCTCCGGGGAGGGACTGCTCAACCTCAACGTCCTAGCCATGTGACACCAGCCTCCCCCGGACATTATTTTCTTCATGCCTCCCGAGATGAATCCGTATCAAATCGCGTGAAAATGCGTCTCAAATTGATCGCTTCCTCACATCGGCGGCGCGAGGGGCGCGCAGAAACGGACAAGACGGGGAATAAAGAAAAACGGCTTACGTGTTTAGCGTAAGCCGTTGATTTCTTGTGGCGTCCCCAAGGGGATTTGAACCCCTGTTAACGGCGTGAAAGGCCGTCGTCCTGGACCAGGCTAGACGATGGGGACGCGCTGAGTAAGTTGGCTGGGGGACTAGGATTCGAACCTAGGTTGATGGAGTCAGAGTCCATAGTCCTGCCGCTAGACGATCCCCCAGCGCGGCGGAGAAGCGTCTCTATTCCGGTCGACCCGGAATGTCAACACTCTTGCGTACATTTTTTGTTTCCCCTAGCCTCGGGGCATGTCGAGCACGTTCAAACCACACGATTCCCGTGCCCTGCGGCGGCTGCTCCCGGTGATTGCGGTCTTAGCCTTCGCCTTGGCCCTTGGCGGCTGCGCCTCCCACGCGCCCAAGCCCGCAGGCAAGGGCACCCAGCGCCCCTACACCATCAAGGGGCACACCTACCGCCCCCTGGCCAGCGCCGACGGCTACCAGGAGGAGGGCCTGGCCTCCTGGTACGAGCCGGGCTGGTTCTCCGGCAAGACCACGGCCAACGGCGAGCGCCTGCACGCGGGCGACCTGACCTGCGCCCACAAGGTGCTGCCCATCAACACCATGCTGCGCGTGACCAACCTGGAGAACTCCCGCTCGGTGGTGGTGCGCGTCAACGACCGTGGGCCCTTCGTGGCCGGGCGCTGCGTGGACTTGACGCCCGCCGGGGCCAAGGCCCTGGGCTTCCACGGCAGGGGCACCGCCCGGGTGCGCCTGAGCACCGAGGGCGACGTGCCCGGCATGAAGGAGGGCCAGCTTCCCGGCCCCTTCACCGTGCAGGTGGGGGCCTTCGCCGTGACCGCCAACGCGGAGCGCCTCAAGGAGCGCATGGCCGCGCGCGGCTACCCAGGCACGCGCATCCAGCAGGGTGACCAGACCGGCGTTATGCTCTGGCGGGTGCAGGCCGGCTCCTACCCTACCCTGGCCGAGGCCCAGGCCGCGCAGGAGCGGCTCTCCGCCGACTTCCCGGACTGCTTCGTGCTCGCCAGGGACTAAGCGCCGCACGCCCGCGCGTTCCCGGCAAAGCCGGAGGCCGGGGGAACGTTTCGCCTTGGCCCAGGGCACCGGATAAACCATCCGCCTCCCGAGGGATCGACGCGCATATCCGGGGCAGTGTCAGGCCGGAGCGCCCTGCGGCCCGCATGGCCGGAAAGGGATTCCCAAGGGAGGAACTCCCTTTGGCCGCCGGACCAGGCAAGCCGCATAAGGTCGCGGCCACGGCATCCATGCGCAAGACGTTGACGATTCGCAACGCAATGGTCCGAACAGGCCAGCCTTGGGCATATATCCCGGCTTAGCCTTTTCCGGCCTTCCTGGTTGACAGGAACCACCGTTGCTCCGGCGGCCAAAGGGCGAAGTCCTGCCTTCGGCCCTCTGGACTCCCGTATAGCTTCGCTGCGAGCGGGGCGGACGCGCCCGGTTGAGGGCGCAGCCGTGGGAACAGGGGATATTCGGACGGAGAGGCCAGACACGGCGCGCCTGGGCGCGCCTCAAGACCACGGTTCGAGGACGCGCACTGGGCGTGCGTGGATCGGCAGGGAGCAAGGGAGCGCGGGCGGCCCCGAAGGAGGCCGCCTGCACGGATGGCTACGCCGGACCGGCCTACAGCTCTTCGTCCGGGTTGAGCTCAGCCCGGAACTTGCGCGAGAGGCGGAAAACCACCACCTTGCGCGGCGGCAGAACGATGGAGTCGCTGGTTTGGGGGTTGCGGCCTTTGCGGGCGCGCTTGTCATAGGCGTCGAACTTGCCGAAACCGGAGATCAGCAGGGAGTTGTCCCGCTTGATGGCCTGCTTCATGATCTCAAGCAGGTTGTCCACCAGGACTTTCACTTCCGCCCGGTTCTTTTCGGTCTTTTCGTAGATGTAATCCACGATTTCAGCTTTCGTGAGGGTCTTCCCGCTCATGGCGTCCTCCAGGGGCGTCGAGGGGTTATCGGATAAAAGACGCTATCTTCCGGGCCAATTCGCTCATTTCGTCGATGCTTGCGTAGCTCTTCTGGGGCCACAGGCTCAGCCCGTCGCCATCGAAGCGGGGAATCAGGTGCCAGTGGGCATGGAAAACCATCTGCCCGGCGGAGGCCCCGTTGTTCATGCCCAGGTTCATGCCGGTGGCGCCCAGCGCCCCCTTGAACGAAGCGCCCACGGCCTGTACGGCCTCGAGCAGCCGCGCGCCCAGGGCGGGGGGCAGATCGTAGACGTCGGCGTGATGCGCCTTGGGAATCACCAGCGTGTGGCCCTTGTTCACGGGGGCGATATCCAGGAAGGCGAGCACGGCGTCGTTCTCGTAGACCTTGGCGCAGGGGATTTCCCCGCGTACGATCCTGCAAAAGAGGCAATCGGCAGACATGGGCACCTCGAATCGAAGCTGCTGGCGTTCCCCCAGCACTATAACCATTTGGTAGCTTGGGAGATTTTTTTTTGCAAGAGGGAATTCAAAACAAATGCCCTCGTGGGGCCTCCTTGAGGTTCGCCCACCCCGCCCCAAGCAAGGCCAGGCCTCGCATCCTGCCGGTATTCCTGCCATTGGCCGGTTGTCCGGGGCGGTGCCTTTTCTGCGCCCAGCACGCCCAGACAGGCATGAAAGAAACCTCACTGGAGAAGGCGCACGACTTCCTGGAACGCAGCCTGGAGACGGCCCGGCCGGACGCCCCACTGGAGGTAGGCTTCTACGGCGGCACTTTCACCGCCCTGCCCCCCGCCTGGATGGAGCGCTTCCTGGCCACCGCGAGGCAGCACCGGGAACGTGGTGCGGTCTGCGGCGTGCGCTGCTCCACCCGCCCGGACCGCGCCCCGGCGGGATTGCTGCGCGAGCTGGCCGAGCAGGGGCTGGACAGGGTGGAACTGGGCGTGCAAACCTTCTGCGAACGGGCGCTGCGCCTGGCTGAACGGGGCCACGGAGCGGAGGCCTCGCTCTCGGCCTGCCGGGCCGTGCACGAGGCGGGGCTGGGCCTGAGCCTGCACCTGCTGCCCGGGCTGCCAGGCCACACCCCCGAGGACTTCCGCCGTGACGTGGAGCAGGCCGCGGCGCTGGAGCCCGAGGCCGTGCGCCTGCACCCCTGCCTCGTTCTGGCAGGCACCGGGCTCGAGCAACTCTGGCGGGCGGGCGGGTACGAACCCTGGAGCCTGGAGCGGACCATCGCGGCACTGGCCCCGGCGGTGCTTCGCCTCTGGCGCGCCGGGGTGGCGGTGACGCGCATCGGCCTGGCCCACGAGCCGGACCTGGAGGCCGCCGTGCTTGCTGGCCCCACGCACCCCGCCCTGGGCATGCGGGTGCGGGCCACGGCCCTGCACATCTTCATCGCGGAGTTGCTCGGCGGCAGGCTCGCCGAACGCCTGCTCGCACCGGCGAGCGCGAGCGGCGGCTTTTGGGGCCACGCCCGGGAGCTGGCGGAGCCTTACGCGGTCCTAGGTTTGGAGCGCGGCCGCGTGCATTTCGAAGACAGGGATGAATTTCAACTGGATGTGCGAAATGACTGAGACCGGAACCTACATTCTGCGCGCCCGGCGCGTGCTGCTCTCACCCGACGCCCCCGTCATCGAGGACGGCGCGATCATCGTTCGCGGCGGCTTGGTGGCCCAGGCCGGGCCGTGGCGCCAGCTCAAGGCCCAGGCTCCGGCCGACGTGCGCGACATGGGGGCCGCCACCCTGGTGCCCGCGCCCATCAACGCCCACTGCCACCTGGAGCTCTCCCACCTGGGCCTG